>CBDUXC010000106.1:0-6597 GCA_965371065.1 uncultured bacterium | reverse complement strand
CAGGCCACCGCCGCCGCGTACATAGACTCTAACGTGGATACGATATTTGAGATAGGCGGGCAGGACTCCAAGTACATCAGCCTGGAGAACGGCGCGATCGTGGACTTCGAGATGAACAAAGTCTGCGCCGCCGGGACCGGGTCGTTTAACGAAGAACAATCGGAACGATTGGGCGTCAATATAAAGGAAGAGTTCGGCGACCTGGCGCTGGGCGCCGACGGGCCGTGCCGGCTGGGCGAGCGGTGCACCGTCTTCATGGAGACCGACATACTCCACCACCAGCAGAAAGGCGCGACCCGGGACAACCTGGCCGCCGGGCTGAGCTACTCGATAGTATTGAACTACCTGAACCGGGTGGTCCAGGAGAAGCGCGTCGGCGACCACATCTTCTTCCAGGGCGGCGTCGCCTTCAACAAGGGCGTCGTGGCCGCCTTCGAGATGGTCGCCGGAAAGCCCGTTACGGTTCCCGACCATCACGAGGTTACGGGCGCCATCGGAATGGCGATGCTCGCGGCCCAGAACTGGGACGGCGAAACGCCGTCCAGCTTCAAGGGTTGGGACCTGTCGAAGCGCAAATACGAGCTCAGCTCGTTCGAGTGCGTGGACTGCTCCAACCGTTGCTCCATCAACGTCGTCGAGGTCGAAGGTGAGGACCCGCTCTACTACGGCTCCCGCTGCGAGAAGTACGACGTGGACCGGTCGGCGAAAGACATGTCCCACATCCCGGACCTGTTCAAGGAGCGGGACGCTCTTCTCTACGGTAAGTACACCGACGCGAAGCCGGGCAAGAACGCGCCGCGAGTCGGCGTCCCCCGGGCGCTTACGGCTTTCGAGTTGATGCCGTTCTTCAAGACCTTCCTGACCGAACTTGGCGCGCGGGTTGTTCTCAGCGACCCGACCAATAAACACATCATCCACGACGGCGTCGAAAGCGTCGCGTCCGAAAGCTGCTTCCCGGTCAAAGTCGCCCACGGGCACGTCCTGAACCTGATGGACAAGGAGCTCGATTATCTGTTCGTCCCGTCGGTGATTACCATGTTCCAGAAACCGGGCCGGACCGACAAGGCGTTTACCTGTCCGTACATCCAGACGATACCGGACGTAACCGACTCGGCGCTCGGCATCCGCGAAAACGACTTCAAACTTGTTACGCCACGGGTCTTCTTCCACCGGGGCGAGAAGGACGTAACCAAGGAACTCGTCCGCGTCGCGAAGGAGATGGGCTTCTCGGCCGGGAGGGCGCGCCGGGCCGCGAAAAAGGCTTTCGAAGCGCAAGCGGAGTTCTACCGCCGGATGGTGGAGCGCGGCCGGGAGATACTCGAGACTATCCCCGCCGACGAGAACGCCGTAGTAATTGTCAGCCGGCCGTACAACGGCTGCGACCCGGGCATCAATCTGGAGATGCCGAAGAAGTTCCGGGACCTGGGCGTGATGGCGATACCGATGGATATGCTGCCGCTCGCCGAAGTCGACCTGACCGACGAGTGGGACAACATGTACTGGAAGTACGGCCAGAAGATACTGCAATCGGTCGAGATAATCCGCAAGGACCCCAGGCTCCACGGCGTCTACATCACCAACTTCGGCTGCGGTCCCGACAGCTTCATCATCAAGTTCTTCAGGACGAAAATGGGCGGAAAGCCCTTCCTGCAGCTCGAGATAGACGAGCATTCGGCCGACGCCGGCGCTATCACGCGGGCCGAAGCGTTCCTGGACTCGATCGAGAACTTCCGGGACAAACAGCACGCCGAAGTGTTCATCAAGCAGATATCGCTGGACGGCGACCGCCGGGACAGGACCGTTTACATCCCCTATATGTGCGACCATGCATACGCGGTACGGGCTGCCTTCGAGGTCAACGGCGTGGACGCCGTCGTGATGGATATGCCCGACGAGAAATCGCTGGAGCTGGGGCGCAAATTCACCACCGGTAAGGAATGCTACCCTGCTATCCTGACCACCGGCGACATGGTCAAGTACGTCCAGCAACCCGACTTCGACCGCGACAAAGCCGTCTTCTTTATGCCGGCGGGGACCGGACCGTGCCGCTTCGGGCAGTACAATATGCTCCAGCGAATCGTCCTGCGGGAACTGGGGATGGAGGACATCCCGATCTATTCGCCCAACCAGGGACCGTCGCTCTACAAAGACCTGGACATGGCCGGGAACGACTTCACACGCAAGGCGTGGTGGGGCGTGGTCTTCATAGATATGCTGGAGAAGATGCTCCTCCAGACCCGCCCGTACGAGCTGAACGCGGGCGACGCCGACCGGGTCTTCCGCCCCTATGTACAGAAGCTCGACGACCTGATAAGCGGCGGCGGGAACCTGGACGACGTAATTGAGCTGTCCAAAGAAGCGGCGTACGCGTTCGAGCCGATTCCGGTATCGGACGTGCCGCGGCCCAGAATCGGCATCGTCGGCGAGATATACGTACGGTCAAACCGCTTCTCCAACAACGACGTCATCCGTACCATCGAAAACCTGGGCGGCGAAGTGCTCATCCCGCCGGTCGGCGAGTGGTTCTTCTACACGAGCCACACCAGGTACATAGACGCCCGGAAGCGGGGCGACTACCGGACGGTGGTACGCAACACGATAACCGAATACATCCAATCGGGCGACGCCCGTAAGATCGAAGCGGTCTTCGAGCCCACGTGCCGTAACTTCCACGAACCGAAGATAAAGGAGACTATCGCGTACGGCGAGAAGTACGTACACCCGACCTTCGAAGGCGAGGCGATAATCTCGGTCGGCAAAGCCATCGACTTCGTCAACAAGGGCTGTACGGGCGTCGTAAACGTGATGCCGTTCACCTGTATGCCGGGGACTATCGTAACGGCCATATTCAAGGCGGTGCAGCGGGACTACGACAACGTCCCGGTCCTGAACATGGCGTACGACGGCCTGGAGCAAGCCAATACCCTCACCCGCATAGAGGCCTTTATGCACCAGGCCGAGCAGCGGACGGGAGCGCAGGTGGGGGCGGTATCGGTTTAAACGTAAAGACGTTTAATTGTGTTCAAGCCGGGCTTTCGATAGCCCGGCTTTTTTATCAGCGTAAAGTACCGTTCACGCCATGTTTTCCGATACGTGGAAAGCGTACAACGCGGTCGCGCAGGAGGGGTCGATTCACTAGACGATAGACCGCGGCAACGGCGAATACACCGATTCGGCCATCGCATCGTTTAACGTTACCATCGGGTTCGTTATAATCCTTTTTTCCCCGTCCGCAATAAAAATCCCCGGCCCACTACGAGCCGGGGATTCGTTACGGTTAAAGCGGCGAACTAATCCGCCGCCGGCGCTTCGGTTGCTTCCTCTTCCGCCATTCCGCCGAAAGCTCCCCGCTTCGACTTCCAGATCGCGAAGCCGATAAGGATTATCCCGACGGCTACCAGCGGCGCCGCTATCCAGAAGTTACCGCGGAACTTGATTATCAGGGGCGCCGCGATGAGCGCCACCAGGTTCATCACCTTGATGAGCGGGTTTATCGCCGGGCCGGCCGTGTCCTTGAACGGGTCGCCGACCGTGTCGCCGACGACGGCGGCCTCGTGCTCAGGCGTCCCCTTGCCGCCGTAGAGCCCGTCTTCTATAGATTTCTTAGCGTTGTCCCACGCGCCGCCGGAGTTGGACAGGAAGACGGCCATCAACTGGCCCGTCAGGATTATGCCGGCCAGGAACGCGCCCAGCGGCGCCGCGCCGAAGAGGAACCCGACCACCAATGGCGTCAGTATCGCCAGAAGCCCCGGACCTACCAGCTCGCGCAGGGCCGCTTTCGTGCATATCTCGACCGCGCGGCCCGAGTCGGGTTTTACCCCTTCCTTGCCTTCCAGAAGCCCCGGTATCGTCGCGAACTGGCGCCGGACCTCCTGGATGACCAGACCGGCCGCCCGCCCGACGGCCCGTATCGTCATAGCGCTGAACATAAACGGCACCGCGCCGCCGATAAGCAAGCCGATGAGCACCATCGGGTTGGAGACGTCTATGTATGATAAGTCTCCGCCGGCGCGCACTATCTCCTCGAAGTACGAGCCGAAGAGCGACGTCGCCGCCATAACGGCCGTCGCGATGGCGAAACCCTTGGTTATCGCCTTGGTCGTGTTGCCGACCGCGTCCAAATCGGCGATGGTCTTGATGGTCTGCTCGTCGCCTTCCTTGGACATCTCGATTATGCCGTTGGCGTTGTCGGCCACCGGCCCGAAAGTGTCCATCGAGACGATGACGCCCGTGGTCGTGAGCATCCCCATCCCGGCCAACGACACCGAATAGAGTATAAACCTCACGTCCGTCGGGTCGCCTACTATGACCACCGACGCGAAGAGCGCGCCGCAGATGACGAGAATCGCCCAGACCGACGACTCCAGCCCGACGGCCACGCCCATCAATATCGTTGTGGCGGAGCCGGTCCGGGTCGCAGCGGCGATTTCCTTGACGGGCCTGCGTTTGAGCGACGTGAAGTGCTCGGTCAAGAGCGAGATGAGCACCGACAAAACCAGCCCGACTACGGTCGCCCAGAAGACCCGCATATCGCCCACGTACCAGTACGCGAAGAAGAAGAACCCGACGGCGGAGGTTACCGCGCTGATGATGTACCCGCGCTGGATGACGGTCATCCCGTGTTCCTTCTCGGACAGCGGGCGGACGGCGAGCGTCCCGATAATCGACGTGATGACGCCCACGCCGCGGACGATGAGCGGGAAGACGACGCCCGGCACGCCGAGCACCGAGTACCCCAGTATCATCGCGGCGACCAGGGTTACCTCGTAGGACTCGAAGATGTCGGCGGCCATCCCGGCGCAGTCCCCTACGTTGTCGCCCACGTTATCGGCGATGACCGCGGCGTTGCGCGCGTCGTCCTCGGGGATGCCGGCCTCGACCTTGCCCACCAGGTCGGCGCCTATGTCGGCGGCCTTGGTATAGATGCCGCCGCCGACACGCATAAAGAGCGCCAATAGCGAGCCGCCGAAGCCGAAGCCGATGAGGACTTCGTACGCGTGGGAGCCGTAGATGAGGAATATCGTCGTCGCGCCCAAGAGCCCGATGCCGACGCAGAACATCCCGGCGATGGTCCCGGTCTGGAACGCGACCGTCAGCGCTTCCTTGTAGGACCGGCGGGCCGCCGCGGCGGTACGCACGTTCCCGCGGACGGCGAGGCTCATCCCGACGAAGCCCACGAGGCCCGAGAAGAACGCGCCCAGGAGGAACGACGCCGAGCGCCCGACCTGCATGTAGATGTTCTCGCCGGTGAGGAAGAGGAGGGCCGCCATAACGATGCAGAGAAAGAAAATCGCCCGGAACTGGACGTTGAGATAAGCTTTCGCGCCCTTCTGAATTTCGGCGGCGATGGCCTGCATCTTGGAGGAGCCGGGGTCCCTACTGACGATGCGGACGGCCAGGACCAGCGCGTATCCGATTCCTATAAAGGACGTACCGAAAACGGTCCAGAGAGCTATCTTCTCGAAGAGCGTGTAGCCGCTCATACTAAACAGGTCCATAATCTACGCTCCGTTTTTAACTACCGGTTCGCGTCAGGCCGATACGTTAAAAGAGCGCGGTACAAACGCGCGCCGCGCCGGGAAATTTTCGGGGAATTTAACATCAGGGGACGGGGATGTCAAAGGGTTTTTGGGACATAAGATACAGTGTAGTTTTAAATTACCGAGTAACGAACGCTAAACGATTGAGATTTCGGTAGTTATGATAACGAGAATGCGAGTTTCACGCCAACAGCGGCGATTAGGTGATTTATAAAAACGTTGATTATCGGGTTATACTTGATATAATCCCTTTAGAGTTACGAGGGTAAAAAGTACTGAAAAACGTGTCTACGAAGGTTGAGGACTATGGGAGAGATAAAACGAAAGAGAAGATATAATAGGAAGATAAAAGCGTTTAAAGTAACCCAATGGTTGGACGAATGGGATAAAACCGTTTTCGACGAAAAAGCTCACCGCAGTCGCCCGAGTCACGAATTTTATTTATTTACTATACCCGCTTTCGATTTGAAAGCGCTTACGGGTGTTTATCGTCGCGAAACGGAGGAGGGTAAACCTCGACATCTCGATTTCGGGATTCAACGAGTTCTCGAAGAGGAACGTGTCGTCGAAATACGTGATTTTATACACTATGGTTACCCGTGGTCCGAATTAAGCGCTAGAAAAAGGGAATCGGGCGACTTCGACGATTTGCGGAAACCCGGTTGGCTTCCTACGGCTATTGTGGTTAATATTTTAAAAAAAGGAGATAAACGTAGGGGTAAAAGCGTAGCGGGAGACGATGTTATAACAATAGAAGAAGTTAGCGGAAATGAAGTTGTAATTAACTTGCCGAAAGGGTTTAATAATGATAATTGGGAACCGGCTCGGATTTACCCCATAGAAGTTATAGATGGTCAACACCGCTTATGGGCATTCGAAAAGGGAGATGTTAAGGGGAAATTCGAGCTACCTGTTGTTGCGTTTTATGGCCTTGATATTAGTTGGGAAGCTTATTTATTTTGGACTATTAATATTAAACCGAAGAGGATCAATCCTAGTCTTGCTTTTGACCTTTATCCGCTCCTTCGCACTGAGGATTGGTTAGAGAAATTCTCGG
>CBDUXC010000105.1:0-6637 GCA_965371065.1 uncultured bacterium | reverse complement strand
ATCCCAACCGTCCAACGGTTCCGTTTCCTCCGAGCAGACAACGTACGACACGGCATCTTTTAGCTGATATCCCGTCTCGATTTGCCCCAAAAGGCAGACGTCGAAACCTACGACACCGATATCGTGGCCTATCTCGGCCGCCGCGTCCTCCAGAACGCCGTCGATTTCCCACAGCTTCATACCGCCGCAAAAACCTTTGAATAGACTCGTATCAACTTCTTCCCCTTCACGGAAGATACCGTCGCCGTGGTCCCAAAGGCAAGCGAGGTAGTTGTCGGCCGGGAACGTGTCGATCGTCCAATCGACGAAGTCGTCGAACGTATGCCAATCGCTCATATCGGCTTCGTCGCCTACCGGGATAACGGCGCCGTCGTCGTCGACAGTTGGCGATACGATCGTACCGTCGTAATCGCCGTCGTCGCCCCATATCCTATATATCGTCTGGTCTGAACTGCCGTTGCCGTCGAAAAGGACGATAATGTTAACCTCGGAGTTGTCGGTGCACCACTCCATCTCGTTGATGTCGTCCAACGCGGAGCTGTGTAACCCGTTGTTCTCGGCGTCGATGTATATCATTAACGTCCACTTCGCGGCGCCCGCGCCCGTCGCGGAAAGCAACAGAAAAACCGCTGCGAAAAACGCCGCGTATAAACGTTTCATTTGACGATACCTCCGGTAAATATCGAAAGGTAACTTCATACGATATCGCGCTTCAGGATTTTGAGGGAAAGCGACCGGCTTGAACCAATCCTTATCTATACGCTAAAATCAAATCCCGGTTTCCGTTTAACCGGTCGAACCCGTCCCGTCATCCTCGCTTTATTTTGCTTTTATAGCACGTACCACGTAGGAACTCAAGGTTATTTCGACCGCCGGCTCCGTCGATTATCCGAAAACACGCAAAAACGTATCCGTTCTTGAAAAAGACGGGTTATCATATTATTATTAAGGCTAACGGATATCGCCGACTTAAACTCGGAGGTCGACTCGATGAACCATATCGTTATTTCAGCTATTGTCCTCGCCGCGGTAATACCTGCGAATACCGCTGCCGACCTGCAAGGCCTCCCGGCTGAAATTACCGTAAACGTTATTGGTTGCCAACAACATCCAATCGACTCGGCGCGTGTAATACTACTCGGTTCAATTGAAGCCGAGAACCTGGGCGGTGGGGACTATCGCTTCGCCGAAGTTTACGCAGGCGAATACGACCTGTTTATTTATACACCTTACAGCGAATCTTATTACGAGAAGCTCGTAGTCGGCAAAAGTTTTTCCCGAACTAACTTGAACGTAATGCTCTGTATGTGCGTCGAGTGCGCGAGCGAGGTCGAAGTATACGTAACGGATTCTACTGGTAAGAAGGTAAAAAACGCCCGCGTATCGATACCGGCTTTGTTTATCGACACCGTAACGGGCAAGAAAAACCGCGCGACCCTCGAAGTACCGGCGGGCGAATGGGATTTCGCCGCGTCGGCCGACGGACTTTCGGGATCAACAACGGCGGTCATACCGTTCGCAGACCCGGGGACCGAACCGGAGCCGATTAAGCTCACGATAACGATTGAATAACCCACTACCTGTACTCATTTTAAAAGGTTAAATACGTGTCCAGGACCGTCTACGATATTATTAAGCACCCGGTAACACCGCCGCTAGTCCTGTTCATATTAGCTTTCGGCCTCCGGCTGGCGTTAATAATCACGGCACGGGACTTCCCGTTATTCCAGGTCCCGATTATGGATATGTTATACCACGACGAGTGGGCCCGGAGTATCGCTGCTGGCGACTTCTGGGGCGACGAGGTTTTTTTTCGCGCGCCGCTGTACGCGTATTTCCTAGCCGGTTTATACGCAATATCGGGCGGAAGCATTACTTTCGCCCGCGTCGTCCAGGCGGTTATAGGGGGAGGAAGCGCGGTCGTCTGTTACTTCGTTGGGTTGGAATTGTTCCGAAACCGTAAAATCGCTTTTACAGGCGCGGCCTTGCTCGCGACTATCTGGACCGCGGTTTATTTCGACATCGAGCTTCTCCTCATAGTGCTGGAAGTATTTTTAGATCTTCTTGTAGTACTTTTTCTGTTAAGGGCACGCGACGGGCGCGTTCGGAACTTCGTTCTGGCGGGTTTGTTCGTCGGACTATCAGCGATAACAAGACCGAACATACTGGCTTTTGCGTCGTTCGTTTGGCTAATCTACATCGTTGCTCAACCGCGCCTCGAGAAGCGGAAGCTGATAAAGGGTCTTGTTACGTTCTATATCATCGTTATAGCGGTAATCACCCCGGTCACAGCAAGAAACTACATAGTAGGCGACGACCTCGTCCTCATCTCGTCGCAAGGCGGGTTAAACCTGTACATCGGTAACAACCCCGAATCCGACGGCTCAACAGCTATCGTCCCGGGTACGCGAGGTAGTTGGTGGGGCGGCATATACGACGCGACCACGTTAGCCGAAGTTGAAGAGGGGCGCGACCTAAAACCGTCGGAAATAGACGGTTATTATTTAAGAAAAGCTTTTGCGTTTTTCAAAGACGAGCCCGTAAAAGCGGTTAAGCTGTTACTGAGAAAAGCGTACCTTTTTACCAACGCGGTAGAACTCGGGAACAATTTCGATAACAACTTCCTGAAACTCCGATTAGCAATCCTCAAGTTCGACCCGGTCGGCATTTATATCGTTCTCCCGTTCGCTTTTTTGGGTATAGGCGTTCACATTAAGGATTTCCGCAAGTATACGCCCGCGTACTTATTCGTTGTGATTTACTCGGCCACAGTAGTATTGTTCTTCGTAAACGATAAATTCAGAATGCCGGTAGTCCCGTTTTTCTGTCTATTCGCGGCGGCCGGGTTCTTTTGGTTGATTAAAAAAGCCAGGTCGAAGGAATGGAAACCTTTTACTATAGCCTTCGTAATCCTTGCCACGCTGTTCGTTTATTGTTGGATACCGCCGAAAGGCTACTCAAAGGATAAGAACCTCGCGCAGGCCGGCGCTACGGTAGGTATGCTGTACCAGCAGCTCGGGCGATACGACGACGCCGAAAAAGAGATATCCGAGGCTCTTACGAGAGACCCTCATAACTCTACTGCGCTAGTCTTCATGGGTAATCTATACCTGGAGACCGGCCGCGAAGACGAAGCGGCGACATTCTACGAAAAAGCTCTCGTAATAGACCCTAACGACATCAAAGCGTTAACGAACCTGGGTATCTACTACGGCGAAAAGAGCGACTACGAAAAGGCTTACGCCTATTTCGAACGGTCTTTAGAAGTCCACCCCAGGGACGGGAAGACGTTATATTTTTACTCGAAGGCTCTTCGGGCCGGCGGCCACCGCGACGAAGCGATGGAGAAGTTAACTCTCGCGGTAGCTTACGAATATAATATGAAACCCGGCTACGTACTGCTGGCCGAAATGGCCGAGGAATCCGGCGACCTTGACGAAGCAAAACGCGCGTACGAAGCACTATTAGACATGAACCCGAAGGACCCCGTAGGGACGTTAGGGCTGGCTCAAATACTCCATAAAAAAGGCGATTACACCGGAGCCGAAACCTATTATAGGAGATATTTGGACGATTACGGATCGATCGTTGCGGACGTCGACGTTATCAAGTATAACCTGGCCTGCTGTCTGGCACTTCAGGGTAAACGGGACGAAGCGATAGAAATACTTACTGGACTGGTAAATGAAGATCCCGATCGCTTTAAAGAATACGCGGCCAACGACCCGGAATTAACGTCGTTACACAACGACTCCGAGTTCACGAATTTAATAGAGAGATAGAAAAGCTCAAAAGAGAGATAAACCTATGAAACAGAACTGGTTACGGGTAAGTATATTCGTCTTAGCCGCGACCACGGCGGTTCTAAACGTAATGTTCGCGGGTTGCGCGAAATCCCCCGAAGAACAACGCCTGGAAAGAATCCGCCGCGGCGACGAAACGCTAAACATTATTCTCATTTCGATAGATACGCTTCGCGCCGACGCACTCGGTTGCTACGGCGGCGACATCGTACCGACACCGAACATCGATCGGCTGGCGGCCGAAGGAACTCTTTTCGCCGAATGCAAATCGCCCGTACCGATAACTTTACCTTCGCACACGACAATGCTAACAGGGACATCGCCGTTATACCATGGCGTACATACTAACACGTTAGTCGTACCTGACGACGGACTCCGCTTTCTACCCGAAATACTCGTCGAATACGACTACCGTACCTCAGCGTTTATTGGCGGGGCCCCTCTCGACGACGTATTCGGTTTCAACCAAGGCTTCGAGTTTTTCGACGATAGGTTCTCAAACGGTTACGAAACGCCGGCCGACATTATATGGGCCAGAACGAAAGCGTGGATAAGCGAAAACGGAAACAAAAAATTCTTCGTTTTCATGCATTTATTCGACCCGCATCAACCCCGCACTCCCCCAGCCCGATTCGCTAACGAAGGCGATGAGAACCTATATTACGGGGAAGTAGCTTTCGTCGACGAAGTAGTAGGCGAACTTATTAATTACTTAAAGGAAACCGGTTTAGCTAATAACACACTCGTAATATTAACTTCCGACCACGGCGAATCATTAGGCGAACACGGCGAGTTAGATCACAGCTTCTTTTTATACGAAACAACGCAACATGTCCCGTTGATTTTTTATTGCCCAGGTTTAA
Source organism: uncultured bacterium (assembly GCA_965371065.1). GTDB lineage: Bacteria > RBG-13-66-14 > B26-G2 > WVWN01. The sequence continues at coordinate 1,971 of CBDUXC010000105.1, read as the reverse complement.
TACCCGGCAACCGCGAGATAGCCGGTACAGTTAGATTGATGGATATTTTCCCGACGGTGTTGGCTATATTAGGAATCCGAATTAGCACGGGGTTACAGGGCGAAAGTTTAATACCCTATATATATAATAATAAGGACAAAGCAAACCTCGAAGTAACCGAAGAATCTTACGCTGCGTATTATATGTTCGGCTGGTCCAAAATCGGGGCGATAGAAAAGGGCGGATGGAAGTATATTGACGCGCCAAACCCTGAACTTTACAATCTTTCGGAAGACCCTCGCGAAATAAACAACGTAATAGATGTAGAACCAACGAGAGCGGAAACCCTCGCAGTACGGCTTAACGAAATCGAACAGGGATTATCCGCCGACGGTTTGGGTCACGAGCTAAACGACACTATCCCGGGCGATATGAAAGAAAAATTGTCGGCTCTAGGGTATTTAAGTAACGTAAACGGCCACGTTTACGAGCCCGGTGTGGACCCGAAAGAAAAAAAGGAATATCTTAGGCTTTTTATTAAGTACTCGGTGGCGGAGTTAAGTCGCGTTTCCAGTTTCGATGAAAACGTCGGAATACTCGAGAAAATGATATTAATCGAACCGACCCAATCATACCCTTATTTCGAACTAGGGAAAATTTACGCCGTGGACGGTAAGTTCGACGCGGCCGAACGATACTTACGAGAAGCTATCGAAATCGACCCAGGTATTCCTGAACCGCACTTATACTTGGCACAACTATACATTGAGTTGGGCCGTTACGACGATGCTCGTGGAATTATAAAGGATATCGAAGAGGTCTTGCCGACACGGCGGGGCCCTTTGGCCCATTTCTATTTGATTAAAGCAGATTACACTGCGGCGATTTCCGGGCCGATAGCGGAGGCCATAAAGTATTACGAAAAAGCTTTATCTCTCGACCGGGACCTAGCGCCGGCTTATAAATCCCTCGTCGAGTTATATTTAAAATCGCCCGGCGGCGGACCGAAAGTAAAAGAGTATGCCGGAAAATTCCTCGAACTCGAGCCCCGGGGCGAAAACGCGGCCCGGATGCGGGCAATTCTGGGGCAGGCGCCGGTCGAAGAATTAGCGTCTAAAGCCGGACTGGCGTACGAGGCCGGCGATTACGAAAAAGCCGCCGAACTCTGCCGCCGGGCGTACGAAATGGACCCGAGTTATTACGAAATGCGATACAACCTGGCTTGCTGCCTTACGCTCGGCGGGCGGCCGGACGAAGCTATAGACGAACTGGAAACCCTCGTTCGGGACGCGCCCGGCGTCTTCGACGAAGCGTTGGCGAAAGACACCGACCTCGAATCGCTCCGCGGCCGGGAGGATTTTAAGCTGTTAACCGAATAAAGCCCGTTAAATCCCGGTAACGATTACGGGAAACGCTAAAAAAAGATGCAGAGAAAGATAACGATAATACTTACCGTCTTGTCGGTTGCGACCGTGGTTTTTACCGTAAGCTGCGGGAAATCGGAAGAGGAGCACCGGTTAGAACGAATACAAGGCGGCGAGGAAAAACTTAATATCGTCCTCATTTCGATAGATACACTCCGCGCCGACGCCCTTGGTTGTTACGGCGGCGACATAGCTAAGACCCCTAACATAGACCGGCTGGCGGCTGAAGGAACTCTTTTCGCTGAATGCAAATCGCCGGTACCCCTCACGCTGCCGTCGCACACCTCGATGCTCACGGGGACTTATCCGCCTTACCACAGTGTTAGGGATAACGACATAACGGTCCCCGCGGAGCTCGTATTCCTGCCGGAAGTCCTGCGAGATAACGGGTACCGAACCGCCGGGATTATAGGCGGGTTCCCCCTCGACGACGTTTTCGGTTTCGACCAGGGCTTCGACTATTACGACGACGACTTCACACGCGGCCGAGGTGCATCCCTCGTAAAGTTCGAAACGCCGGCCGAAGTCCTCGTCCGTCGCCGAGGCGTCCTTGAAGTCGATCGAGAAC
>CBDUXC010000104.1:0-6642 GCA_965371065.1 uncultured bacterium | reverse complement strand
GCCCGGGGACATCGTCCGCAGTAAAGACCCTCTAATTAACCCGGAAACAGCCCTGCTTCCCCCGGTCTTCCACGGCGGGGTCTACGACCGCGTCCTTATCCTTGACCCCGAACCAGTTTGCGAGCTCGTTCCGCGCCCCTTCTATACGTGGGTTATCTCTTCCCGGGTAACCATCGCCGACCGCGCCATATCGACGAAAGCCCGGTTCGGGTCGAGGGCAGGCCCCATTCTGCAGTCGGTTTCCCTCAGGGGTAATTCGGCCGTAGGTCGCTCCGCGGAACCGTAGCCGCCGAAAAGAAATATGGTTTCTATCGCCATAAAACAAAAACGGGCTTGCGCCCGTTATTTAACTCAGGTGGCGGAGAGGGAGGGATTCGAACCCTCGGTAGAGGTTTGAGCCCCTACAATCGCTTAGCAGGCGATCGCCTTCAGCCAGCTCGGCCACCTCTCCGCGCCTGTATTTCTAGCAGATTAGGCGGATAATATCAAGGGAAAACCGTGCGCGTAGCGTTTTTGCTTGACAAGCGCGTTCTTATCTTCGTAGATTGGTAGTAATTAGTTAATCGTTTTGACGATAACTTAGATATAATCGAGAGGAAACGATAAACCGGTTGGGAGGTTCGGTTATGAAGAGAACGATAATGGTAGGCGTAATTTTCGTTCTTATAACGACTTGCGCCGGGGCTGTCGAGCCGGGCGGTTGGAGCTGGGGTATGTACTTCGCCGAGGTGGGCGCCGGCGAGGCCTTTAGTTTAGGGATGTTCGGTACCGGTCTTGCCGCGGCGGCGGCGTCGTCTCACGGGAACGAAGAGGTTGCAATGGCAGCAGGCTTCGCCTTGGGTACCTTCGTAGGAAGTCCGACGGGCGTGTTATTGGTCGGCGAGCTGGCCGGCGCGCCTTCAGACAACAAGTTCAAGACCTACGGCCTAACGTTCGCTAGCACCTTAATATACCCTGGTATTATGACCGGCGCGTTCTTCGCATCGCTTAATTCAGTCGGATATGCGCCTTTAGCCGTAGCGGTTATTGGATTTTTATCCACGCCTATAGTAAACCCGTTTATAGCGGCTACGGTTTACAATAAGGTCAAGCGGCCGAAAACCGAAACGGGCTCCGCTTTTTACGTTAAGCCTTATTCGAAACTATTAGCCGATAACGGGGCCGGCCCTGTCCCGGTTTACGGGGTGTCGGTTTCGTTCTAACCATCCCGGGCGAACGTACTATAGGCGAACTGCGTAAAAACGGCGTACCTTCTTCCGATTTCCCTTGATATTTTCCGTACGGTAGTTAAAATGGGTACAGATAACGTCTAAGATACCTACCCTGGAGGTGGGATATGCCTGAGCTGTTAATGAGTTGTGTTGGACTACCGATAGTAATCGTCGGGTTTATTATCCTGTTGATCCTCGCCAGTGCGATAAGGGTCCTCAGGGAATACGAGCGGGCCGTTATCTTCCGCCTCGGGCGCTTAATCGGCGCGAAAGGCCCCGGGCTCATCATACTCATACCGATAGTGGACCGGATGGTCCGTGTCGACCTTCGTACGATTACTCTGGACGTACCGCCGCAGGACGTAATTACCCGGGACAACGTATCGCTAAAGGTAAACGCGGTTATCTACTTCCGCGTGATGGACCCGAATAAGGCTATCGTCGAGGTCGAGGACTACCTCTTCGCGACCAGCCAGCTCGCGCAAACCACGCTGCGGTCGATCCTCGGGCAGAACGAACTCGACGAGCTCCTTATTCACCGGGAAAAGATAAACATGAACCTGCAGGAAATCATAGACCAGCAGTCCGACCCGTGGGGAATCAAGGTCTCCCTCGTAGAGGTTAAGCACGTGGACCTGCCGATAGAGATGCAGCGGGCGATGGCGAAACAGGCCGAAGCCGAGCGGGAACGCCGCGCCAAGGTCATCAATGCCGAAGGCGAGTACCAGGCCGCCGAGCGGCTCACCGAAGCCGCCTTAACGATGGCGAAGAGTCCAGTAACGCTCCAACTGCGTTACCTGCAAACTCTCCGCGAAGTGGCCTCTGAGAACAACTCGACAACCCTTTTTCCCATCCCCATAGACCTCTTTGAACCGTTCATAGAACTCATGAAAAGTAAGAAAGGTTAAACTCCATAACGATACCGGCGTGGACGGCAAGGTACGTAAAAAACGCCCGCTTACGCGGGCGTTTCGTTTTCTATGCGCGGGGTTTTATTCGCTTCTTAATACTTCCAGGGCCGCCGTTATACCCTGTCCCTGGCGCCCGTCGTAGCCCAGGTCCGCCAGTCCCATCTCGAGAGCGCCCAGCGCGCCCAGAATATCAATAGACGTTACGACGCCCATGTGCCCGATACGTATTACCTTACCTTTGAGTTGTCCCTGACCGCCGGCGAAGAACACGCCGTACTTCTTATAAATATGGTCGCGCAGTTCCGCCGCTGCGATATCGTCCGGCGGTTTGAAGACGGTCAACACGTCGGCCGGGTTCATTGGGAACACTGAGAGGCCGAGCGCTGAGATAGCCGTACGAGCGGCCCTCGCGACGCGTTCGTGCCGGGCGAATACCTGTTTCGTTCCTTCTTCGTTCATGGCCTGTAATGCTACGTCGAAAGCCCGAACCGTGTTTATGGCCGGCGTGTACGGCGGCTCGAACCTGTCGTAGTTCTCCCGGTAACGCGTCAAATCGAAGTAATACCTGTGGTTCTTCGTATGTTCGCAAGCCCGCCAAGCGTCGGCGCTCAGCGCGATTATGGAAATCCCCGGCGGCGACATGAAACCTTTCTGAGTCGCCGAAAGAGCTACGTCCACGCCCCACTCGTCCATACGGAAGTCCATACAACCGACGCCGCTGATCGCGTCGACGACCAGGAGAGCGTTATGGTTCTTTAGGACTTCGCCTATCGCTTCGATATCGTTAGCGGTGCCGGTCGACGTATCTACGAACGTGCAGAATACGGCGCGCGTATTTTTACCCCCCTCTTCTTCCAACCGCTGCTCGATTAACCGCGGGTTAACGGCTCGCCCCCACTCCACGTCCACCGAGCGGACCATACCGCCGAACGCTTTACACATGTCGGCCCACCGGTCCCCGAAGAAACCGCTGCGGACCACCACTACACGGTCTCCCGGCGAAACAACATTGGCGACGGCCGCTTCCATCGCCCCGGTACCGGAACCGGTTATCAGGATTATCGGCTGCTCGGTCCCGAAGAACGGCCGCAGGTTGCCAACGACCCTTTCGTATACTTCGTGGTAGTCCTTGCGCCTGTGAAAGATGATATCCTCGGCCTGTACGGCCGCCACCTTCGCCGGAATCGGCGTAGGACCGGGCGTAAAAAGGTACTCTTTCCTCATGGGATTCCTCTTCGAAATACTATACCGTCGAAAAAACCGTTGACACGTTTGCCGCCGTTACCCGGCGGCACAGTGAACCTCCCTTAAAACAATTAGCATACAGCTTCGCCGTAGTCAATAGTATTTGTGGGAATTTTAGCAAATTCGTAACCACTTCGGAAAACGGTATAAAGGTAAGCGCGGTTATACGCGGACTAAATCCGTTTGACACGGGCGGGACGTTGGTATAAAGTTTAGCCCAAAACCTATTTATGAACACTACGGTTAAAAAGGTTTTCCTCCCGTTAATAGTTTGCGCGGTCGCCGCGTACGCCGGCGTTAAGCTCGACGCGCCGGAGCCGGAATACTGGCTTCTACTCGGAACGCCCGACGAGACGATATCCGCAGCCGATAAGTTCTCGAACCTTCGTGCGGCCGAAGAAGCCCTTGACCGGGCGGACGGCGACGACGAGGCGAAAGCGGGCGCCTACCTCGAAGCCAGCTTATATTTCGAAGCGGCCGGCGAGTATAAGAACGCGGCCAAGTACGCCGAGAAGGCCGGAAAGAAGTACCCTCAGCCGTCGGACGCAGCGTCGGCTCTATTTCGTTCGGGCGTGATGCTCGAGAGAGCCGAAAAGTACAAAGACGCGGCCAAGCGCTTTGAGAAGGTTTATAAAGAGAACCTTTACGGCCGCGTTCCGGCGGACGCGTACGGCCTTGACATTTCCCTGGGCGAAGCCGCGATTATTCAGGCGTGCGTCTGCCGGGAGGTCGCCGGCGACCTGAAGGGCGCGAAGAAAACCTACGAGAAGTACGTCGAAGAGTTCGACGCCCACCCGGCGCGCCGGGTCTGGGCGTACTATCGGCTCGGGCGCGTGCTCGCGGCCCGGGGCAAAGACAAGGACACCTGGGCGGCCTTCAACGCCGCGGTCGACGCGTACCGCGGCTCGGCCGGAAACACGCTGTTGGATATGGAGCCGGCGGTGGGTTACTACGCCGGCGCCAGGTTCTACCGGGAAGAGTACGACTACCTCGAGTTCGTCGATACGGAGCTTGAGCTGCCTCAGGACAGAATGGAGCGGGACCTCAAGTGGATGCTCACAACGTCCCAGGGACTGCTCGCGGCGTACAACGAAGTGATAGAGCTTGAGACGGTCGAGTGGAGCGTCGCGGCTTATTGCCGCCTGGGCGACACGTACGCGTACTTCGCCGACGCGCTGGACGCGGCCGAATTGCCGGACGATATCGACCCGAAGCGGTGGCGTAAGAAGAAGCCGGACGACCCGGAGCGAATCGAAGCCGAAGAGAAGTACAACAATTACATAGCCGCTCTCGAGGAACAGACCAAACCGCTCCGGGCGAACGCGACCGAGTGCTACGAAGCGGCCGTCGCGATCGCCGGGACCCTGGGCTTGACCGGCCCCTGGGTGGACCGGGCGCGGGAACGGTACTGGGAGATGACGGCGATAGAATAGCAACGCGAAACGCGTATACTTTTTCCCAAGTAGATACCCACCAATAGTCGCCCATTTTCGCTAAATACCTACGTTTCTCCTCGATTCTAACGGATAATCCCGCCGAAAAAAACCCGAAAAAAGCTCGGTTTTCCCTTGACACGTGATACTATATATAGTATCATATCTACCCGTGGCGTCAACCCTTAAGCTGATATGCAAGCTACTCAAGAAACCGAGAACGGCGATACGACTATCGCAAGCGGAGCGTATCCTGGAGCTCGAGGGTGCCGAATTCAAACGAATAAATGGATCTCATTATATATACCGTTACGGGAATACGCCTATAGTATTTCAAGTTCACCGCGGGAAGTTACACCCGGACGGTACTAAAGACATCGTCGAAAAACTCCGCTTATGGGAGAAATACGCAGACGATTGCGAATAAAAGGAGCAGCCAACGATGGCTAAAGACTTAGCATATTACCTTTCGCTCGACTACCCGGTAACGGTCTCGTACGACCGGGACCACGCGTACTACGCGAACGTCGATATTTTGGGCGTCTGCTCGGCCGTGGGCGCGACGGCCGCAGAAGCGTACGAGAACGTTCAGGTGTCGAAAAAGCTTTGGTTCGAAGGGGCACTCGAAGAGGGATTGCCTATCCCCGAACCGGAGCCGGAGAAGGAGTACAGCGGGCGTCTGGTCCTCCGCTTGCCCAAGTCCCTTCACGCCAAGCTGGCCAGGGCCGCCGAGGACGACGACTCTAGCCTTAACCAGTACCTCGTTATGTTGTTGTCCGGTGAGTATGAGCGCGACTTGTTAGCTAAAAACGCTAAAGAGTTGGTTACGGCGAAGGCCGGTAGTAAATAACGGACTATGGAAAACCAGAAAGATAAAACAGGCGGCCCCTAAGCCGCCCGTTCTTTTCCACAGTAACGTTCTTATAACCTATTATAACCTACCTTAGCGTCCCCTCGTACTTGGCCGTGAGCTGCCGCTCCCGGACCGCTTCGGGCGTGTAGAGCGGCAGGAGCACCGGTGCCACCTTGTCGGCTTTTATACGGACCTGCTTCAGTTCCTTCTCGTAGTCGTCTACGTGGCTCAGGGTGAGAGTCCCCAGCTTCGCCGACTTGGCGTACTCGGCGGCGTATTCGCCGGCCCGGCGCCCGAAGACGTTGTAGTCCAACACCGAGTTGCCCATTAACCTGTTGCGCCCATGTACCCCGCCGGAAGCCTCGCCGGCGACGTACAACCCCTTGATGTTCGATTCGCACTTATCGTTTATAGTTATTCCGCCGTTCTGGTAGTGGAGCGACGGGAAGACCAACATCGGCTCCACCGTAATGTCGATTCCGTACTTTATGAACTGGCGACACATCGCCGGGAAGTTCTTGTTCAGGTAGCCCTCGCCCCGCAGGTTCTCGATGAGGGGCGCGTCGAGCCAAACGCCGGTGCGGCCGCTGGGCGTCTCGATCCCGTTACCGCGCTCGACGCACTCCCGGATGAACGCGGCGCTCTCCACGTCCCGCGGCTCTCGCGGGAAGACGAAGAGCTCGCCGTGCTTGTTAACGGGTTGGCCGCCGGCGCCCCGGATTTTTTCGGTGATCAGGAACCCGGCGATCTGCTCCGGAAACGCCGACCCGGTCGGGTGGTACTGGACCGAGTCCATGTACATCAGTTCGGCGCCGGCCCGGTAGGCTATTATCAGGCCGTCGCCGGTGGCGCCGTAGTGGTTGGTAGTATCGAATCCCCTGATATGGAGGCGCCCGTATCCGCCGGTCGTGATGATCGTCGCCTTCGCTTTGACCGTAAAATACTCTTCGGTTTCGAGGTCGTACAGGATTCCGCCGGCGCATTTCCCC
>CBDUXC010000103.1:0-6726 GCA_965371065.1 uncultured bacterium | reverse complement strand
GGGCGCCAACAACCGGGGCCGTTGGCTCATAAACGTCGAAAGCAACTTCTACGACCGCAACACGGTCCTGTGGGCGCTGGAAGGCGAAGTAGGTTTGCGCTTGAGCGAGAAGTGGCGCACGTCGTTCCGCGGCGGCGCCGAGTTCGAGGGATACTACGAAAAGATATTCCTGAAGGAGAACGTACGTCCGTACTTCGAAGTGGGCTTATATTTTAAGCCGTAAAAGTAAACGGAAACGTGAATCGAAAAGCGCCCCGGTTGGGGCGCTTTCTTTATGCTCGGTTCGGAGTAAGGCTATTCGCCGCCCTCTTCGGCCGGCGTCTCCTCGGCGGGGGCTTCTTCCTCTGCTTCTTCTTCCTCGCCCGCGCCTTCTTCGGCTACTTCCTCTTCAGCGCCTATATCAGCGCCGCAGTAGTCGGCCACCGATTCGATAACTTCCATCGCCGCCGTAAAGTTGGCGTCCCAGGCTATCATCTCATCCTCGGTCATCGTCGCGAAGTCGGCGGAATAGACTTCCTCGAGAGCCGCCATCGCGCCGACGAGCTCGTCCGTCTTGGCGTTTAGCTCGTCATAATCGGCCTGCGCTTCCTCGGAGATGTTCTCGACGGCCTGGAACTCTTCGGCCAACGTCTCGAGGTTGGCTTTCTCTTCCGTTACGACCTCGAGCATCATCGGGAAACCCTCTTCAGGACCGGTGATCGTATCGTCTGACATAATGGCTTCAATACGCTCGTTCATACCGTTCATAAATCCGGCAAGTCCCGCCTTGCAATCGTCAAGGGTTATCGTCGGTTCGGCGGCTACTTCTTCCTTCGGGCCGCAGCCGACCAGGACGCCCAGCGCCAGCACGAGGGCGAGCGCACTTATCGTCAGGTAACGCATTTATCCTCCTTGGGGATTTTGATGATGAAAACGAAATCAGGCCCTACTTATAATATATTTTCGCGGCGATTTCAAGGATTATTTCGCCGCGGCTCTCCCGGGGAGTTCCGGTCGCGCGGGCGGTTTACGTTTAAATCCCCTTGCTTCCCGCCGCCAAACTTCCTATAATATCGACGTATACGATTTATCAAGCGGTAAGAATTCGGACCGCGGCGCCCGGCGCGGCTTGGGAACCGCGTACGGATTTCGCCGTAACGTTTGACGGTTCGGAAATACTAATTCTATGGAAGGATGAATACGGGGTAATATAATTACGTATAAGGAGGTTTAGCTATGGCTAAGGGTATTTTATTCGCTGCGTTGGTGTTTATCTCGATGTCATTTACCGCTCGCGCGACGACCTGGTCCGACGACTTCGAGAGCTATACGGTGGGCGACGACCTGTCCGATTATCCGGATTGGACTAACGACGGGTTGGTCGACGATTTCATCATCGCAGAAAACGGCGGTACTAAATATATTTACGGCGACTGGCCGCGTTGTTACTACGAACCGCCCGGCGAGCTGACCGACTCGAGAGTTTCATTCGACTTCCTCTTCGACGGCAGCAACGTCCGCGCCTGCGCAATACTCCGTTATAACCCTGACAGCGACGAGGGATACATCGCCGTTTGTTGGAACGATTACCGGCAGTTCGGCGGAGACGATTACCTTATTTTCGGTTACATTTTTGAATCCGGCGACGGGTTCTTTTTACCGTTCTTCTCACTTGGCGATTATTTTGAGGAAGGTGTCTGGTACCACCTCGACGCGAGCGTGTGGGGAAGCGGCGAAGGCGCGTACTACGAAATGACCGTGGACGACGACGTCGGTGTTCTTAGTTCGATTCCCGACTCTATGCCGGATTTCGGTTCAGGTTTTTGCGGCGTTACCGTTGGGTCTGGACCAGATTTCGTTTACATAGACAACTTCGAAGTCGACGATTCGCCCACGACCGGCATACAGCCGACGAGCCTGGGCGCTTTAAAGGCGGCGTTCAGGTAAACGAAAACCGCGACTTGACGAAAAACCGCCCGGTTGTTTCGGGCGGTTTACGTTTAATTCGCCCTTGCTTCCCGCCGCCAAACTTCCTATAATATCGACGTATCGGATTAATCAAACGGTAAGAATTCGGGCCGCGGCGCCCGGCGCCGGCGGCGTTGGATTTAGTTGACGGAGGTAATATAATGCGGAGTTGCATAATAGTAACGGCGGCGGCCATCGCCTTTGCCGTGGTCGCGGCGCCGTCGTACGCCGGAAAGGTCATACCGGATTTCGAATTGTACGACCTGAACGGCGAAAACGTCTCGTTCTACGACGTTCTCGCGTCCGGGCCCGGTCCCACGGTCCTCAGTTTTTGGTACGTGGCCTGCGAACCGTGCAAAGACGAGCACGTCGAGCTGCAGAACCTCCTCGACGAGTACGAGGACGACGGGTTGGTAGTAGTCGCCGTGTCGGTGGACTCGAGCAAGACCGTCTCGAACGTAAAGCCGTACATCCGCGGCAACGGATACACTTTTACCGTTCTTCTCGATATCGACAGCAACGTCGAGCTGACTTTGGGTGTACCGTACGAGCCCTACACGTTCCTGGTGGACCGGGAAGGCAACGTCATCCACGAGAAGCTCGGTTACCGTAAGGGCGACGAAAAGGTCCTCGAGGAGGCTATCGTCGAGTACATCGAAAGCGGGGATGCCGGAGCGGACGTAAGTACGTTCGAGCCTTATTGTGAACCCGTTACCGAAGAGGGCGAGACCGGCGCGGAACCGTATTCGGAGCCGATAACGGAAGAACCGGGCGAAAGCGAATGAAACGGTTTAGAAACGGTTTTGGGATAAACGGCAATACGTAGATTGACGCATAAGTCTATTAAGGAGAAACCTTTGCGAAGGATAATTCAAACCGCCGTTATCTTGACGTTAGCAACCGCCGGCGCGGCCGCGGCTTACGACGTCGACGGCGACGTCAACTTGACCGGGTCCAACGAAGCCTATTACCTGCGGCAGGACGAAGGGCATAAGTATTGGACCTGGGACCGGCTTCAGGCCGAGCTGGGGATAGGGCGGCGTTTCGGTATCGGTTTCATCGCCGAGTTCAACCAGCCGAAGCGCGATATGTTCGGCGACCCGGACGAGAACTTTAACGAGATTACCCGTAAATATTTCCGGTACCGCGACGAGGTCTTTAACGCGTACGTAGGCGATTACCAAAAGACGATCGGCCGGGGGCTCCTCTTCCGCTCGTACGAGAACGAGGAACTGGACGAGGACAACATCGTTGAGGGCGCCGTAGTGGACGCAAACGTATTCGGCCTGGGCGAGATAACAGGGTTCTTCGGCGAGAACCGTCGGGAGAACGTCGACTACGACGATAGAGTCCGGGGTATCGCCGCCGACTTCCAGCCGATCCGCTACTTTTCGGTTATCGGCGGTGTAGTTCACTACGAGGCGGAGGATGCCGCCGGGAACCGGGTCAGTACCGACTTGCTCGACTTAGGCGGCGGCTTCTACTGGGAATACGCCGACTTCTACGCCGAGTACGTGGACCGCGACGGCTGGGACGTAACGGCCAACCGGAATCGCGACGGCCGCGGGTACTATCTCAACGGCAACGTGTACCTTCCGTGGCGGAACCTGGCCGTCGGCATCCAGTACAAGGACTACGACCACCTGTTCTACCCGTACTCGAGCCCGCCGACGGTAACCCACTCGGGGCGCTCCATCAACGAGGGCGCCAATGAGAAGGGGTATATGGTGACCGTCTTAACACGGCCCGTCCGCTCGTTCAAAGCCGAAGGCGGATACGCGGCCCTGGAGTCGCGGCCGGTTACCGTCGGCACCTTCCGGGACGAACGCGCGATAACCGAGTACTATTTTTCGGCACGATACGATTTCCCGAAGCCGGACTTAATAATAGAGGGCGGCTATACGTACTGGGACGAACATAACCGGCTTATCGGGCAGGGCGGAACCGAGATCGGCGAACTTCGTAAGTGGCCGACCGTCAAGGCGACTTACGATTTCCTGGAGGATTTCTCGGTTTTCGGCGAGTTTGAGCGCGAAACGAAGACGTTGCACCGATTTGGCCCCGACGAAGATACGATTTATCGGCGGATCGACTCGGGCGTGAGCTACCGTTCGCTGACCGGGTTTACGCTGCGCTACGAGGACTCGAGCCGGTTCGAGCGCGAGTACTGGGGCGACCCGCTCCTGGACCAGTTCCGCGACGTCGACCGCTGGATTTGGTACGAGGCTTATTTGAATATCATCGAGTCCCATACCCTGACCGTCGGCTACGGCGGCCAACGCGGCGGGTTTATATGTTCCGGCGGCGTCTGCCGGCAGGAAGCGCCGTTCAAGGGCCTTCGTATTACGTTGACCACCTCGTTCTAAACGGTTCGCCGGGGGTAAGATGGTGAAAGGGATTCTAGTCGCGGCGACGGCGATAATTTTATCTTTCGTAGCTTGCGGTGGTCCGCCCGCGGAAGAACCGGAAGCCGTCGAAGGAGTTAGCGGCGAAATGGCCGCCGAATATGAAAACGTCAAAGCGCCGAACGTGGCCGGGACGTTCTACCCGGGCGAGGCCGAGGAACTGGCCCGGACGGTGGACGATATGTTGGCGGCCGCCGAGACCAAGCCCCGGGCCGACGTGGGTGTTATCCTGGTACCTCATGCGGGATACGTTTATTCCGGGGCGGTTACCGCCGAAGCGTTCGCCGCGGTAAGCGGATACGCGCCGGAGACCGTCGTACTGTTCGGCCCCAGCCACTGTATGCGGTTTCCGGGCGTCGCCGCGCCCGCGCACGACGCGTTCGAGACGCCCCTGGGCGCGTTGGCCGTTGACGCAGAGCTGGTCTCGGACGTTATTGGGAAGACCGGGACCGTCAAGTATATGGACGAACCGTTTGGCGGGGAGCACTGTCTCGAGGTCCAGATGCCGTTTATCCAGCGGGTCTTCGGCGATGCGAAGATAGCGCCGTTCCTCTTCGGCGCGCCCGACGCGGACATAGGTTACGCCTTCGGCGAGGCCCTGGGCGAAGCGCTGACCGGTCGAAACGCTCTTGTCGTCGTAACCAGCGACCTGAGCCATTACCATCCTTACGACGAAGCGGTCGCGTTGGATAAGGCGTTTATAGAAGCCTTTGAGACCGGCGACCCCGCCGTCGTCTTGGAGACCGATGAATCGGGCCGAAGCGAAGTAGACGCGCCGGCGGCCGTCGTCGCGGCGATGGTCGCGGCCAAAGCCCTCGGGTACGCGAATTGCGAAGTGTTGCTCTACAAGAACTCGGGCGACGTTACCGGCGACAAGAGCGCCGTGGTGGGTTACCCGGCGGGGGTAATAGGGAAGTAGAAACGCCGGATAGAATAGAGGGGGTTAATATGGCGGATAAAAACGCGAAAACTCGGGAAGTCGCGGTGAAATCGGCGGATATCGACGTTTTACTTTCGGAGCTTGCCGAGAATAAAGTATATATCGTTAACGAAGGGGAAGTTCTGTCTTACGTAAACGATTATCCTGAAACCACGCGCTACATAATAGCCGTAGTGCCGGCCTTGAGAAAAAGGTTGGGGAACGACGTAGAAATATCTCTAAAGCTATACAAGGACCCCGAAATCGACGACCGATATCTGACGATATACGTAAGGGAGGATCCGTACCGGGACGATTTACTTGATATCGTCGACGAAACTGCGGCTCCGTATATAAACCTCCTCGATAGTTTGAAGAGCTGGGTTCTGGTAACGACCGACTTCCGTCAGCCGGAACGTTAAAATATGCCGGTCAATTGGAAAGAGTACCTTAAGTTAGCAGAATTCTTAGGCCGATGGGACGGCAAAGAGTTCACAAAAGAAGCCGCAAACAGGACGGCGGTTAGCAGGGCGTATTATTCGGCGTTTAGTACGTTACGCGACTACGCTCGCGGTAGCGAGGGTTTTGTTCCGTACGACGACGGAAGAGACCATTCCCGTCTCCGCAGGCACTTTGAATATAACGGAAAAAAAGGTATTAGTATTGACTTGGATGAACTTCGCCAATGGAGAAACGAGTGCGATTACGTTAGCGAAGTGGGCGATACGAATAGATTAAGGCGGCGGGCCCTATCCAAAGCCCGTAAACTTATAGGTAACATCGAGGGTTAGTTATATGCTTACAAGCGTAAAAGGCGGCCCGATAGACGGCGTGAAGGTGAAGCCGCTGCGGCTCATCCCCGACGAGCGCGGTTGGCTGATGGAGATACTGCGGTCCGACGACGAGGATTATCAGGAATTCGGCCAGGTGTACGTTACCGTCGCGTACCCGGGCGTGGTCAAGGCGTGGCACTATCATAAGAAGCAGACCGACCACTTCGCCGTGGTGGCGGGGACGGCCAAGGTAGCGCTCTACGACGGCCGCGACGGTTCGCCGACCAAGGGCGCCGTTATGGAGGTATTCGCCGGCGAGCATAACCCGCATCTGATAATCATCCCGCCGGGGGTGATGCACGGTTTCAAGGCGATCGGGGACGCGCCCGCGTATCTTATCAACGTCCCGACGGAGCTCTACGTCTACGACGACCCGGACGAGTACCGGGTGGACCCCCGCGACAACGACATCCCGTACGACTGGGACCTGGAGGACGGGTAATTAATTTAGGAGCGTTATGAAAGGCGTCATCACGGCCGGCGGCGAGGGGACCCGCCTTAGGCCCATAACCTACGCGACCAACAAGCACCTTCTGCCGGTTTACGACCGGCCGATGGTCTAGTACCCCATCGAGACGATGGTGGCCGCCGGTATCGACGACAGTATGGTCGTCACCGGCGG
>CBDUXC010000102.1:0-6728 GCA_965371065.1 uncultured bacterium | reverse complement strand
CGTAGGACACCAGGCATACGTCCACAAGATAATAACCGGGCGCCGGGACCGGTTCGGGACGTTAAGGCAAAAGGGCGGTATTTCCGGGTTCCCGAAGCGGTCCGAGTCCGAGTACGACGCTTACGGCGTAGGACACGCCAGCACATCGATCTCCGCGGCTCTTGGGATGGCCGTCGCGCGGGACCTGAACGGCGAGGACTACCGCGTGGTGGCCGTCATAGGCGACGGCGCAATGTCCGGCGGCGCCGCCCTCGAAGGGCTGAACATGGCCGGGCACCGTAATAAAACTGACTTGCTCGTGGTTTTAAACGATAATGAAATGTCAATATCGCCGTCGGTCGGGGCGATCAGCAGCTATCTCAGCCGGGTCTTCGTCAACCCGCCGTACAACAAGTTCCGCCGGGAAGTTCAAGAGCTTGTGAAAGCGATACCGGCGTACGGCGGGCATCTCTTCGCCGCGGCGCGCCGCGTAGAGGAAGCGGTTAAAACGGTGCTCACGCCGGGAATGCTCTTCGAAGCATTGGGGTTCCGCTATGTCGGCCCGTTGGACGGTCACGATTTGCCCGAACTGGTCAACCAGCTTGGCAACGCCCGAGCACTTCCCGGTCCGACGCTGCTTCACGTCATTACGAAAAAGGGCAAGGGGTACACGCCCGCCGAGAACGACGCGACGACGTTCCACGGCCTTTCGTCCTTCGAGGTTTCGACCGGCAAGGCGAAGAAGTGCGTAAAAGGCCCGCCGACCTATACGGAGGTTTTCAGTAAAGCGATGTTGGAGCTGGCCGAGGCCGACGAGGATATAGTCGCGATAACGGCGGCTATGCCGGAAGGAACCGGGCTGGACGCGTTCCGCGAGGAGTTCCCGGACCGATTCTTCGACGTGGGCATCGCCGAGCAGACGGCCGTTCTTCTGGCGGCCGGGATGGTAACCCAGGGATTGCGGCCCGTCGCGGCGATATATTCGACGTTCTTACAACGGGCGTACGACCAGTTGAACCACGACGTGGCGCTTCAGAGCCTGCCCGTCGCGTTCGCGATGGACCGCGGCGGCGTCGTAGGCGACGACGGTCCCACCCACCACGGCACGTTCGACCTATCCTACCTGCGCCACTTGCCCGGGTTTATCGTCTCCGCGCCCAAGGACGAAAACGAGCTGCGCAGGCTATTGTACAGCGCCGTCTATTACGACGAAGGGCCGTGGGCGGTCCGGTACCCCAGGGGCGCCGGCGAGGGCGTTGAGCTCGAGCCGGGTTTCAAACCGCTCGAACCCGGCAAAGCCGAACTACTGGCCGAGGGTAAGGACGTGCTCATAATAGGAATCGGCAAGACCGTGTATCCCGCGCTCCGCGCCGCCGAAGCCCTCGCGTCCGATGGGATCTCGGCGGCCGCGATAAACGCCCGATTCGTAAGACCCCTGGACGAAGCTCTTATCGCCGAATGGGCAAGGAAGTGCGGAAACGTTTTGACGGTCGAGGACAACGCGGCCGCCGGCGGGTTCGGCTCGGCCGTACTCGAGTTCTTCAACGCCGAAGGTTTACTGAACGGCGTCAAGCTCCGGGTGCTCGGTTACCCGGACGTTTACGTGGAGCACGCCACCCAGGCCGAGATATTCCGGGATTATCGCCTCGACGCGGAAGGAATAGCCGAGGTTGTGAAGGAGATGTTGTAGTTTCGGCTGCCTTTCCCACGAATACGCGCGCCTTCTTCGATTAAAATTTTGGGGTGTTCTATATAGCGGCGATTAGTAATCGCCGCCACAAAATATAATAAGAAGATTGTGGCGAAGGTTAAACTCATTGAGCTTATTACCGAGCTTGGCTTGGCGGAGAACGAGAAAAAAGCCCGGGCTTTAATTATGGCCGGGCGGGTCGTAGTCAACGGGTCCGTCGTAGATAAGTCGGGAACGCCGGTCGCAGAGGACGCGGCGGTCGAGGTTAAAGGTCGCGGGGGAGAGTACGCGTCCCGCGGCGGCGAGAAGCTGGCGGCGGCCCTGGACGCGTTCCCCGTCGAAGTCGCCGGTCGCGTATGCATAGATGTAGGCGCTAGCACAGGCGGGTTCACGAGCTGCCTTCTTGATAGGGGCGCCAAACTCGTTTACGCCCTCGACGTGGGTAAGGGTTTGCTCGCGTGGGAACTGCGGAACTACCCGCGGGTGGTAGTGACGGAGGGCGTGAACGTAAGGTATTTCGACGGGCGGGCCCTTGACCCTAAACCGACTTTACTTGTAGCGGACGTATCGTTCATATCGCTTACGGTGGCGCTTAAAAAGCTGCTTACGGGATTAACCGAGATAGAGGACGCCGTCGCCCTGATAAAACCCCAGTTCGAGGCGCCCCGGGCGGACGTGGAGCGGGGGGGCGTAATTACGAATCCGGTTGTTGTTCAAACTGCGATTGAAAAAGTAGTAAAATTCTTCGAACGGGTGGGTTTTGGCGCACGGGGACTTCTTGAGTCGCCGGCTCCCGGTCCGGCCGGGAACCGGGAGTTCCTGCTGTGGGCGGAGAGCGGTAAGGTTACGGGAGTAACGTCCGATGATTTAACGCGTATCCTTTCGATTTAATATCGTACTTGACAACCACCCTTCTATCCGTTATTATACATTTAGATGAACTCTACGCGGAAAAAGGCAGTAGTAGTCGTAGTAGTGAACGGGCCGCCGGTCGTGTTCCGTTAACGGAAGACTATAGGGACACCGGCCGGCCGAAGGGCCGGTTTTTTATTATGCCGTTGCGGCCCGGGTTCTTGGTTGATATAATCCGCGCCTAACGCTTTCCCGAGGTGGTAAAAATGACCGAACTTGCGCCCAAGTACGACCCACACGAGCTGGAAGAACGCTGGTATAAAACCTGGGAAGCAGGCGGTTTCTTCACTGCGCCCGGCGACCCGAAGAGCGAGAAGGGGACCTTCGTCATCGTCATCCCCCTGCCCAACGTAACCGGAACTCTCCACATGGGGCACGCGTTGAACAACACCCTCCAGGACGTCCTTACGCGGCGGAAGAGGATGCAGGGCTACGATACCCTCTGGCTTCCGGGGACGGACCACGCGTCGATCGCTGTCCACACGGTCATCGAGAAGGAGCTGGCCCGCGAGCGCAAAAACCGCCTCGATTTGGGCCGCGATAAATTCCTGGAGCACGCGTGGGCGTGGAAGGAGAAGTACGGCGGGATAATATACTCCCAGCTCAAGCGCATGGGCGCGTCGCTCGACTGGTCCAGGACCAGGTTCACCCTGGACCCGATAATGTCCCGGGCCGTACGGGAAGCGTTCGTAACCTATTATGAGGACGGGCTCATATACCGGGGGATGCGCATCGTCAACTGGTGCCCCCGGTGCAACACGGCGATAAGCGACCTGGAGGTCGTCCACGAGGAACGCGACGGCAAGCTCTGGTACATCCGCTACCCGGGCGCCGACGGAGGTAACGGCGTAATCGTCGCGACCACCCGCCCGGAGACGATGCTGGGCGACACGGCCGTAGCGGTTCACCCGGGCGACGAGCGCTTCGGCGATTTAATCGGTAAAGAAGTGGTGCTACCTTTAACCGGGCGTACGATCCCGGTCATCGCCGACGAGCTGGTGGACCCGGAGTTCGGTACCGGCGCGGTGAAGGTTACGCCGGCTCACGACGCCGCCGATTACGAGATCGGCCGGAAGCACAAGCTGGACGAGCTGGTCGTGATGGACAAGGACGCCCGGATGAACGAGAACGCGCCGGCGAAGTACCGGGGGATAACCCGGGAGGAGTGCCGGAAGGCCGTCGTCGAGGACCTGCAGGTGGAGGGACTACTCGAGACGACCAAGGCGTACAAACTCCCGGCGGCGATATGCGACCGGTGCAAAACCGACATCGAACCGTATCTTTCCGAGCAGTGGTGGCTCAGTATGAAGGAGCTAGCCGGGCCGGCGATCGACATCGTGAAGTCCGGCGACGTCCGATTCGTTCCGGAGCGCTGGACCAAGGTCTATTATAACTGGATGGAGAACGTTCGGGACTGGTGTCTGAGCCGCCAGCTCTGGTGGGGGCACCGTATCCCGGTCTGGTATTGCGATGGATGCGGCGAAGTGATCGTCTCTCGTGAAGACCCGACCGAGTGCCCGAAGTGCGCGGGCGCTCTACGCCAGGACGAGGACGTACTCGATACGTGGTTCAGCTCGGCACTGTGGCCTTTCGGGACGATGGGTTGGCCCGACGACACCCCGGACCTCCGCAACTACTTCCCGGGCGACGTCCTCGTAACCGGGCCGGATATAATCTTTCTCTGGGTGGCCCGGATGATATTCAGCGCCCTCAAGTTCACCGGGAAGAAACCGTTCCATACGGTATATCTACACCCGATGATCCAGGACGCCGAGGGGCGTCGGATGTCCAAGTCGCTGGGGACGGGGAAAGACCCGCTGGACATCATCGACGAGAAGGGCGCGGACGCGGTCCGGTACACATTGACGATGCTCTGCTCACAGTCTCAGGCGTTTCGGCTCTGGGAGAAGCGCTTCGAGGTCGGCCGGAACCTTACCAACAAGATGTGGAACGCGGCCCGGTTCCTCTTGCCGTATCTTGAGGACTTAGACGACAGGTCGCTTCCGAGCGAAGACGAACGCGAACTGGTCGATTTCTGGACACTTAGCCGGGCCGAGAAGGCGCGCGCCGACATAGAAACCGCGTACGAGGGTTACCGTTTCAACGACGTCGCTAACACCCTTTACCAGTTCTTCTGGGGCGAGTACTGCGATTGGTACCTGGAGGCGATAAAGCCAAGGCTTTACGACGGTGGGAAAGCGGGCGCCGCCGCGGCCCGTACGGCACTCTACGTCTTCGACCGCTTTTTACGGCTTATGCACCCGATAATGCCGTATATTACCGAGGAATTATTTTCACGGCTCGTCCCCGACGGCGGGTATCTCATCGTCGCCGAGTGGCCCGAACCTGCGCCCGAGCTAAGGGACGACGAAGCCGAGGCCGACGCGGCGCTTCTGTTCGACATAATCCGGGGTGTCCGCAACGTCCGGGCCGAGATGAACGTTCCGCCGGGCGATACCGTTGACGCGAAGGTGGTGGTCGCGGACGCGGCCCGGGCAATGATGGTCGAAGCGAACCTGCCGGCGTTGTCCGGTCTCGGGCGTATCAAGGGGATGGAACTGGTCGCCGTGGGCGAACGTCCGGCGAAGTCGGCGGTCGCGGTCGTGGGCGACGCGACGGTTTACGTACCGTTAGAAGGGGTCGTAGACCTCGAAGTGGAGACGGCCCGGCTCGAGAAGACCGCGGACGAACTAAAGCGCAACATAGCGGAGCTGGAGAAGAAGGTGTCGAACGAGGATTTTATAGGTAAAGCGCCCAAGCACGTCGTAGCCCGGGAGACCGAGCGGCTCGTGGAGATGCAGAACCGGCTGAAAAGAGTTGAGGAGAACCTGGACGCGTTGGAGTAATTTCTGGCCGGTTAGGGTTAAGGCGGCCGTAGTATACGGCCGCTTTTTTGTTTGCGCGGCGTTAACCGTTTTGTTATAATGAAAAAGCACAAGAGGAATACCTAGGGGGTATTGATATGAAATACGTACTGGTTTTTTCGGTACTTACGTTAGTTATTGTGGCGTTCGCCTCCGATTACGAGATAGTACTCCAGCCCAACCCGGTCTGGGGCGAGGACGCGACCGTCGACTCCCGGGAGCCTTCGACCAACTACGGCGACGACGAGGAGCTGCGACTCGACAACGACGGTTCCGACGTATCCCGGTTCTACGTCTACTTCGAGACCGACTTCCTGGAGGACCTGGACCTGACCGCCGCGGTATTTTCCCTTTACGCCGTGTCGGTGTCCGGCGGGGGCGCCTTGGACGCGGAGGTCTACGAAGTAACCGAGAACTGGCACGAGAGCGCGATTACCTGGAACGACCAACCGGCGGTCGGTTCCTTGCTGGGCTCGGCGGCGTTCCCAACGGACACGGGTTGGCTCGACGTGTCGCTCCCGGTACCGCCGTACGACGAAGGGCTTATGGTCACGGTCTCGGACGAGTCGACGACGGCGACGGCCGTCTTCCACTCCAGCGACAGCACGTCGGAATACTATAGACCCAAGCTAACCCTAACCTTCGAGTTCAGCGGCGTTACGCCGACTTCTCTCGGGCACATCAAGACGATGTTCAGGTAAGTAGCGGCGGAGGGACCGGAAACACGTAGTAATTATCCCGTCGCGAACAAGTTGGGCGCCGTGTATTGCCGCCGGGCCGGTCGTATCCTTGAACGGGGCGCCGATAGTGTCACCCCGTACGAAGAAATTTATTGACCTCAACCGGCAAAGAGGTTAAATTACCGCCACTTAATCCTAGGAGGAGGTACCCTACTTGAAAGTCAAGGATCTGTACGAGAAAGCTATAGAGGTCGGTAAGGCCAACGACCCCCGCGACGAAGACGGCATCGCCCGGTTCCTGGCCAAGGAGAAACGCCAGTACGACCGGGCCGGCGCCAAGAAAGACGATACCTTCGATACCGAACGGCTCACCAACCCCTATTCCGATACCCGTATATTGAACGGCCCCGACGACGCCGAGATCAAGTCTATAATGGTCGGCGTAGATTTCGAAACGCCCGAGCTCCTGCTGGCGGACCGGCTCCGGGAAAAGGGGACCGAAATAGATCTCTGCGTCGCACACCACCCGCAGGGACACGCGTTGGCCAACCTCTTCCGGGCGATGGACCTGCAAGCCGACGTGATGGCACGGCTCGGCATCCC
>CBDUXC010000101.1:0-6792 GCA_965371065.1 uncultured bacterium | reverse complement strand
GAGCACGGCGGCTACTCAGTCTTCTGCGGCATCGGCGAACGGACCCGCGAGGGCAACGACCTCTGGCTCGAGATGAAGGAGTCCGGCGTCATCGACAAGACGGCTATGGTCTTCGGCCAGATGAACGAGCCGCCGGGCGCGCGGCTACGGGTCGGGCTGGCCGGGCTGACTATCGCCGAGTACTTCCGCGACGTCGAGGGCAAGGACGTGCTCGTCTTCATAGACAACATCTTCCGGTTCGTCCAGGCCGGGTCCGAGGTCTCGACGTTACTCGGCCGGATGCCGTCGGCCGTGGGTTACCAGCCGACGCTCGCGAAGGAGATGGGCGACCTGCAGGAGCGTATCACGTCCACGCGGAAGGGCTCGATTACCGCCGTCGAGGCGATATACGTCCCGGCCGACGATTATACGGACCCGGCGCCCGCCACCACCTTCAGCCACCTGGACGCCGTAACGGCGCTCAGCCGCTCTATCGCCGAGCTGGGGCTTTACCCGGCGGTCGACCCGCTGGAGTCCACGAGCCGCATCCTCGACCCGCGGATACTGGGCGATAGACATTACTACACCGCGCGCAACGTCCAGGAAATTTTGCAGCGCTACGTAGAACTACAAGATATAATAGCGATACTCGGGATGGACGAGCTTTCCGACGAGGACAAGGTAACGGTCAACCGGGCGCGGCGCCTCCAGCGGTTCCTGAGCCAGCCGATGTTCACGGCCGAGGCCTTCACGGGGCAGGAGGGCCGCTACGTCAAGCTGGCCGACACCGTCGCCGGATTCGAGGGGCTGGTAAACGGCGACTTCGACCACCTCCCGGAGCAGGCCTTTTTTATGGTCGGGACCATGGACGAAGCGGTGGAGAAAGCGAAGGGGATGTAGGGGTATATAAGGGAGGAGGTAATATGTTACCGTGGTACCCTAAGAACGAAGCTATTGAGTCATTCTTGGTAATCGTATCAGAAAACGATGTTTCACCTGAAAGAATCAAGCGAACGGAGCGTGCAATATATTCGCACCAGGGTGAAGTAGGGCGTTTTAAGGATTGGAAAAATCCAAGTGAATGGATCCCTAATATATTAAGAGATATAGAAAAGGAAACGGCTTTATTATTTTGGCGAAAATCGGATGGATTAATTAATCCTAGGTATATCGGGCCTATTAGGAAAGCCGCCGAGAAGAAACGTTTAGTTAAAACGAACGTAAACGGTTATTACTCGATAACCGAACGAGGGCTTGATTTCGTTAATGAGCCAACCGGAGAGACGGTTAGAGAAATAGATTTAGAAGAAGGTTTCGTATATATGCTTTTTATCTTAGCCGAACGACCTGGTTTAAAGGCGCCGGATATTATTAGTAGTTGGAGCGAATTTGTGAAGAGAGTTGCCCCGAAATGGAAAACGAAGAAATCTATCGCTGACTTATATAGGCGTCGGATTAGTAACCTTAGGGACCGCGGCATGGCGGAAATGAGGAAGTTCCATTGGTTTATTACGGAAAAAGGTGAGTCTTATTTAAGTAAGTTTAATACGAGTAATTTAATACCTTTAAGACCGGTCGATACTCCCGAAACGGAAAAAGAACCACGTGTGCCGAAAGTACGCGAAGCATCGGACCATGACTTTACTCAACTCCGCTTGGTAGAGCTCGGTAACCTTATCGGCTACGCTGTTTACGTTGCGCGTTCCGATAAATCGAAAACCATCGGTGGCATCCCCTTAGCTAAATACGCTCTGGAAACGTTACCGGCTGCGGGTTTGAGCAAGGAACTGGAAAAACGCATGGTTAACATCGACTTAATCTGGTTCAATAAAGAAAACCTAATGCCAATTGCTTTTATCGAGATAGAAACTTCGACGGGTTTCACAGGGAATTTAAGGAAAATTAACGACCTACTTTCGAAAACGCCGCCTGGTTACGTTCACTCTGCCGGCGTATATATAATCGGTTACGATAAAGATCGAGGGCAAGCGGAAGAAATAATGTTCGGACCTACTTTCGCGCCGTTGGAAAGGCGTTGCCGCGAGTACAAATTTATTAGCGTTGAAGAAGTTGCTAACGAATACGAAAACCTCGGCCCGAGGTTAAAGCGCGAGTCCGATAAGATAGATAAAGCTAAAGAAGAAATACAAAAGCGACGCGAAAATATAAAGAAGCTAAGAGACGGCAAATTCACTTTATTCGCTCTTTCTTAACTTATGCGTGTAAAAATCCGGCAGATGGCGCCGGCGGAGGTGTCAGCCGCCGCCGAGTTCTGCGCCGGGGGCGCGTCCGGGCACGTCCCGGCCGAGTGCCGGCGTAGGCGTAAGAACCGGCTCGACGGGGGTCTGGGCGCCGGGCTGTCGGTTGTTCTGGCGCTCAAAGAGGGGATCCCGAAGTCTGTAAAGTTTTCGGACGGCGCGCGGGTCCCCGGCGAGGAGCTGGCGTCCGTCGGCGACAACCTTATCGTCGGCCTGGCCGAGTACGGACCGCCGGCGCTATCGCCCCATCCGGTACGCGGCGCCGCCGGGATGCTCCACCTGAACTGCCTACGGGTACTGGAACCGTTCAGGGGGCAGGGCGCCGGGACCGAACTGGCGCGGGCTTTCGCCCGGGCCGCCCGGAAGGCCGGCGGCGGGTCCGTAATAGCGTGGAAAGACCGCGAACCGCCGTACCCGTACGTACCGGAAGGGTTTGTCAGGAGGTTCGGTTTTCAAGAGGTTATCGCCGACGGCTCGAGGGTTTTAATGTACCTGGACTACGGCGCGGCGCCGCCGGAACTAATGAAGCCCGAACCGCTGCCGTACCCGGTGAGCCGGGCGACCGTCTTCTGGAGCGGGGCGTGCCCCGGCTGCGTCTGGGGGATGAAGGAGATTTCGGCGGAGCTGGACCGGCGCCCCGGCGCCGACGTAAAGCTGGTCAATACCAGCAAGCGCGAGGACGTAGAGCGCTACGGTGTAATGTGCGGCCTGGCCGTTCGCGGCAAGATTACTGAACAGCGGGCCGTAACCTGGGACGACGTTGAGAAGGCGCTGGCCCGGGATGAGAAGTAAGCGCTATGGATAAGACCTTTCACCTTCACGTAGTAACGCCCGTCGCGAAGGCCTTCGACGGCGACGCGGAGTATATTTGCGCGCCCGGTTCCGAGGGGTACCTGGGCGTGCTGCCCGGCCACACGTACCTGGTTACGTCCCTTCGGGAAGGGAACCTGACGGTCCGCGTGGAGGGCGAGGACCGGGACTACGTAATCGGCTCGGGCTATATGGAGGTCCGGCCCGAGGGCGTGATTATCATTACTGAAGCGGCGGAGCCAGCGTAAATAGAACTTGATTCTAAACGGGAGCCGGCTATTTTGAAGAACAACGTTATAAACCTTACCGACGGTTATCTTAAGGACGAACTTGCGGCCGTCCGGGAGCGGATTCTCGCGACTATCCAGGCGGACCTGCCGATCGCGGACGACGTGCTGGTGTACGCGTTCGGCCGCGGTGGGAAGTGGGTCCGCCCGCGGTTGGTGATGCTGGCTCATCGGGCCGCCGGCGGAACCGACCGAAAAGCCGTAATTATAGCCGCCGCGATAGAGATGGTCCATCTGGCGACCCTCTTGCACGACGACGTCATAGACGAGTCCGACGAGCGTCGGGGCCGCGCGTCCGCCAACATGCGCTACGGGAACCGTACGGCGGTGCTGGGCGGCGACTACCTGTACACGAGGGTCTTCCTCGACCTGCTGACCGAGATAGACCAGCCCGAGATAATAAACCTCGTGGCCGGCGTAACCAACGAGATGTCGGTGGGCGAATTCTTCCAGATGTGGTGGCAGGGCAAACTCGACCTGAGCGAGGAAGACTACTTCGGTATCATAGAGAAGAAGTCGGCGAGTCTGATGCGGACCGCCGCCCGGTGCGGCGCTCTATTAGCCGATGGTGGTAATGGTGAAACTGCTCTAGATAACGGCGAGGCCGTCGGCGCCCTTACATCTTACGGTCTCAACTTCGGCCTGGCGTTCCAGATAACCGACGACTGCCTGGATTTCACCAGCCCTTCCGACGTGATGGGTAAGGACGAGTTGAACGACGTGCGCCAGGGCAAGATAACGCTGCCGTTGATATACGGCCTGCGGACCGGCGCGCGCAAGAAATTGGCCGGCCTTGTCGAGTCGTTCTGGAACGCCGATGGCGGCTCCGAATGCGCAGGCGAGATACTCGCGCTGCTCGAGGACAGCGGCGCCTTTGGTGAGGCCGAGACGACGGCCCGGCGCTACGGCGATATGGCGAAGGACCGGCTCGTGGAGCTTACGCCGTGCGACGCGCGGGACTACCTGGCCGGGCTCGCCGACTGGTCCTGGCAGCGGAGCATGTGAGACGGGGTTATATGAAAAAGATTATTGACTTTCTCAGCAATATGAAGGTAGCGGTTTACACCTTCATTATACTGCTCGTCGTATCGGCCGTGGGGGCGTTTATACCGCAGGGTTTAGGCGCGGAAATGTACGAGGCCAGGTACCCGGGGTGGTTCGCGTCGCTGGTGCTCGCGTTCCAGTTTGATACGGTGTATGACGCCTGGTACTTTAATGCGCTGATGGTCTTTCTGGGTATCAGCGTTTTCACGTGTATGGTACGGCGGATGAAGAACGTCGTTGCGCCGTACCGGCTGCCCGACGAGGTAAGTGCCGCGGACGTCAGGGGCTGGCGGTTGCTAAAAAAATACGATGGGACAGTTTCGGCGGACGAGGCGGCCGATGCGCTGTCGGACGTCGGGTACAGGGCCGCGGTTGTGGGCGGCGGCGCCGTAGGGCACAGGCGCCGGTGGTCCCGGTTCGGCGAGTTCTTCGTGCACGCGGGAGTGCTCATCATCGTCGTGGGCGGCGCGGTCCGGTGGTTCGGCCACGAAGGTGAAATCCATCTGTTCGAAGGGTACAGGTACTGCCTCCCGGACGAACTTTCCGCCGAAACCGTCGTAGAATGCCTCGATATAGAAACCGAGCGGGACGCGAATACGGGACGGATTACCGATTTCAAAACGCATCTCCGCGTGTCCGAACGGGGCAAGAAGCCTGTCGAGAAGGTTATAGAAGTAAACGACGCGCTCAGATACTCCCGGCTGGCGTTTTACCAGACCGAGATGAACGACGAGGGCGAGGCCGGGCTGGTTTTTACGGGGACTAAGCTGGCCGAAGACGAGACCGTCGAGGATATAAAGACGGTTGAGCTCGAGTGGCGCGTTGCCGGCGAGGAGGGGACGGTCGTAGCCGCGCCCGGCTCCGTCGTCGAGCTGGGCGGTACCGGTTACGTTATGCACTTGTTGGACTACTTCAGCAACTTCTACGTTACCGAAGAGGGTATAACCGACACCAATCCGGAGAGTAACCCTACAGTGGTATGGGTGCTCGTAAAGGGCGACGAACGAGCGGCCCGCGGTTTCAGTTTTTATAACGACAACGATATGAATATCTATCAACCCGCCGACCCGGTGCTGGCCGGGGCCGAGTTCGGAGTGGTCTTAACGGCGATACCGGAAGCGCCGGCCGGTCGGGAGACGTACGTTTTGGCGTCCGGTTCATACGTTCCGTTGGGCGACAACAGGGTATACGTCTACTTGAAGCCGGACCCGACCGACAACCCGGATTTGAGGATGCGGCAGTTGACCATGGAGGACACGGCGACCGGGCATTCGGTCGACGTGGGTTTCAACGAGCGGGTTACGTGGGAGTTGTCCGACGGGACGTACGTCGTACAGTTCCTGGGGAAGGAAGTTGCGGCGTACTCGGGGTTGACCGTGTCCCGGGACCCGGGATTGGGCGTCTTCTACGCCGGCGCGATACTGTTCTCCCTGGGCATTGTTATGGCGCTTTATCTGCGGCATGAGAGTATATACGTAGTCGGCGACGCGAGTAAGACGATAATAGCCGGTCGGTCGAATAAGGGCAACGATATGTTCGGCGAGAAGTTCGAGCGGGTCGCGGCCGACGTGGCGAAAAAACTGGGGTTAGGATGAAAAAACAAGGGGTGCTAATGTCCGCAAAAACCGTGAAATTACTATTTGCCGCTGCGTTATTAGGCGTGGCTGTCCAGGCGGGCGCCGAATATAAAGCGGACTTCGACGTGATAGAGGAAGCGGGTTTGCACGCGATGTTCGCTGACGCGCCGGTTTACACCGGGCGCCCGGTGCCCTGGAAGATTTACGCGGCCAACACGTACGATACTATGAAAGGCGCCGGTAAGGTTTCTGACAGCGACCTGGCCCGGGACAAACAGGCTACAATCTGGGCGTTGGTCCTGGACGAGGAGTACCGTCGTATGGGCCGTGTATTGTACGTGGAAGCGGGCGAAGCGCCGGGCATCACGTCCAGCGGCTGGCACAACCTGACCGAGTTCGAGAGCGTGGTTATTCCGGCGGTGATGAACGCGGCGATGGGCGCCGCGGACGTCGAGGAAGCCAACCGGCAAGCCCACGAGCTTATCGGGCGGGCCGGCCGTGTTAACGGGTTAGATTTTGGGCTTCTTACGCTGGCGCCGCCGGCGGAAGAAGGCGAGCCGTGGACGCCGGTCCTGCACGAGAGAAGCGAGCTCGCGCCGGCGGCCGAAAAGATGCTCGCCGCGTACACGGCCGGCGACGCCGACGCGCTGCGGACCGCGGCTCTCGAGTTGAAAACTGCGCTGGACTCGGCGCCGGGTGCGCCGGGTAAGGGCAAGATAAGGCTCGAGCTCTTTACGGCGTGGCTTAATCCGTTGAGTCGGACCTTCGCGGCTTATATCGTAGCGGCCGTATTGATGTTTTTCTGGTCCGGGTTAAGGCGGCGTTTTCTTGTGTGTG
>CBDUXC010000100.1:0-6838 GCA_965371065.1 uncultured bacterium | reverse complement strand
CGGACGTTGAACGAAGCCCGGACCCTGGCCGCTCGCGCTGATTACGAAACGGCGGAAACGGTACTCGGGAAAATAATCGAAAAGCTGCCCGACGACCCGGCGGCGATCTACGACCTGGGGTTAATCTCCATCCTGGCCGGCGATTCGCCGGCGGCCATCGTCCATCTCGAACGCGCTACGGCTCTGGCGCCCGGCGATACCGAAGTACTGCAGGCGCTGGCGACGGCCCGCGTGAACGCCGGCGACCGTGACGGCGCCGTCGCCGCGCTGGAAGAAGCGCTGGCGGCCGACCCGGAGTGCGACCGCGCCTTGTACTCCCTGGGTGTAGTCTACGCCGAAGCCGACGACTACGAAAACGCCCGGCATTACCTTTTTGAATATTTGCTTCGGGATAATACGAGCGCGGCCGCAGAGCGCGCCCGTCGGCTTTTAAAGGAAATCACGGGCGAAGAACTCTTCGGCCCGGAAGACGCGGCGCCGACCAAAACAGACAAAGGCGAATAATGTTTTACCCGAACCGCTCCTCAGAATCGAAGGTTTGATGTTCTCCTTCGGCCGGACGTCGGTCTTAAAAGACCTAAACCTCGAAATACACGCGGGCGAAAACTGCTTGCTCTGGGGACTTAACGGCTCGGGTAAGACGACTCTGGGGAAGATAATCGCCGGGCTATTGCGCCCGGACGCCGGACGGGTTAACATAAACACGCGGGAGGAGGACGCGCCGGTCGGGATGGTCATGGCCGAGCCGGATGCTGTCGGGCGATACGGTTTACGAAGACGCCCATGTCGGACCCGAGAACCTGGGCTTTAACCGGGACGAAGTCGAGCAACGAGCGCGCCGAGCGTTAAATGACGTAAACGTGTGGGAGATCCGGGACCGGCCGACGGCCGAGCTCTCGACGGGCGAACGGAAGCGGCTTGCCGTCGCCGGGGTTCTCGCGATGGGCGCCGAGCTGTTGATACTAGACGAGCCCTTCGCTTTTATGAACGACGCTCAAGCCGAACGGTTGTTCGCCGCGCTAAATCGGGTAACAACGTCCGGGCGTTCGGCGCTGGTACTTTCCGGGCACCTGCGCTGAGCCGACCGCTACGATAGGTTGTACGTTTTGCACGACGGCGTCGTCGAAGACGGACGAACCGATACGTTAGTTAGACATATCGGCAACTTGACCACCTCCCGGTTGGACACGTCGGAAACCAAGGAAGGCAGTTAGAATCCCCGAATTCACCGCCGATAGAAGCGGCTTCAAGTGCCGGATTATTATCGAAAAGGGTCTCGCCGCTCGGGTAGGGTCCTTGTTAAATGAGGTCATACCCAACGCGGCGGCCGTCGTCGTAATAACGACCGAAACCGTCCGCCAGGAACACCAAAAACTTTTCGTATCGGCGCTCAAGTCGGCCGGATACGCCATTGCCGAGCTGGCGATCCACGGCGGCGACCGGCCAAAAGATCTTGACGAAACCCGGGGTTTATATGAGCGTATTGAGAACGCGAGTCTAACGCGGCCCCTGGCCGTAGCCGCGTGGGGCGGCGCGTCGCTGTGCCATCTGGCCGGCTTCGTCGCCGCGACGTACGAGTACGGGCTACCGTGGGTTGCGTTCCCGACCAGCCTTTCCGGTATGCTCGACCCGGAACTTTACGCTCGTGTCGGCGTCGAATTCAACGGCGAGCGGGGAACCGTCGGCGCAAACTGGCCGCCTGTTCTCATAGCGGCCGACCCGGGCGTACTGGCCGGACTCCCGCCTCGGTACCTGGGCGAGGGGTTGGCCCGGGCCGTCGGCGCGGCGGTCGTCGCCGGCGCCGAAATGTTCGAGACCATCGAGCGCGACGGCCCGGGCGTCGTCCGCGGCGGCGAAGCCCTGGACGAAATAGTGTTCCGGTACCTCGAGCTGCACGCCGGCGGCCCCGAAACGAAACCGCCCGGGTCATGTCTCGCGCCCGTTTTCAGTTCGATAAAACGATACGGCTTCACGCCGGGAGAAGCGGCGGCGGTGGGGCTCGTGTACGAAGGCTTAATCGCCGAGGTCACGGGTAAAACGAGCACCGACTTCACGGTCCGGGTCGCCGACCTGTTGAAGCTCTTCGGGCTGCCGGTATACCTCCCGTCGCTGAAACCCGAGGAGATGGTGGCGACCTTTGAAATCGTTCACCCGGCGCCCGACGGCCGGGTCATAATGAACGTACCGTACGACTTCGGCGACATCCGGTCCGAACGGGTACCGGCGAAGTCGCTGCTTCAGATATTACCGCAGGTACACAAACTCGCGAGGAGCCGCTGAACCGGGATTAAAGGCGTACTATGCGTAAACGTTGGCCCGACGAATTGGTGCTAGACACGGACCTTGTACGGCCCGTGCTAGAGCGGTTCATACGGAACCGCGTGGCGGACGCCGGCCTGTCCGGCGTGGTCGTCGGCGTTTCCGGCGGCGTGGACAGCGCCGTCGGAACGTACCTGGCCGTATCGGCCCTGGGCCCGGAAAGCGTAACCGGTCTACTGCTGCCCTTCCGGACGTCCGGTCCCGACAGCAAAGAGGACGCGCTCCTGGTCATTAACGACGTGCGTATTCGTTACGAAGAGGTCCCGGTAACGCCGATGGTCGAGGCGTACGAAACGACCGTGGGCGAACTGGACGATATACGACTTGGAAACGTCTGCGCCCGGGCCCGTATGATAGTCCTGTTCGATCGCTCGAAAGAACACGACGCGCTGGTTATGGGGACCGGCAACAAGACCGAGGCGCTGTTGGGCTACGCCACCGTCTTCGGCGACATGGCCTGCTCGATAAACCCGCTGGGCGACCTTTACAAGGCGCAAGTGTACCAACTGGCCGAGGCCCTGGGCGTCCCGGGCAAGATAATCGAGAAGACGCCTACGGCGGACCTCTGGCCCGGGCAGACCGACGAAGGCGAGATGGGCATCACTTACCTCGAAGCGGACCGTTATTTCTACTATCTGGTAGAAAAGGGGAAGAAACCGACCGAGCTGGTAGCTATGGGCTTCGACCCGGCGTTCCAGCGGAAGGTACTCGAGCGCGTCAATCGGAACCTGTTCAAGCGCGAGCTTCCGATAATAGCGAAGATATCGGGGAAGACGATACGGCGGCCGGTGAAGATACCGGACGACTTCTAGCCTGAAAAACGCTTGTCCTACGCCCATATCTTCAACGTACCGTCGGCGACCTCTATAAAGGCCGGGCGGGTATAAAAACGGTTGCTTCTCGTAATTCATTTCTTTTTAGCTGAATAATAGAAACGGCCGGGTTTACCCCGGCCGAAAAACGTTACCCGCCACGATTTTTAACTAACTATCCTTCCTCTTCCTCGGGCGGTTCGCAAATAATAAACTTCATCATCTTCTTGCCGTCCGGGTAACAATCATCCGAAAATTCGCCGAACAAAGCTTCGCAGTCCACGTTGCCATCTTCGTCGGTAAACTTCTCGAGTATCGCCTCGCAGTCGATATTGCCCTCCGCGTCGGTGAACCCCTCCAATAACTCGGCGCATTCGGGAGAGATTTCTTCGTCCGAATGACCGCAAATCACCTTGCATTCGACTTTCTTTTCCGGTTCCCCGGCGCCTGCCGCAGGAAGCACCCCGAAAGCCAAAACGAAAACGCCAAGCAGCACTACGGCCGCCGCGCCTATAGCCGGTCCGTTGACGATATGCATTTTAATATCCGCCTTTCTATCGATATCTATTAAGGGTTAACGTCGTCCGTAGACAGCCGAAAACACGGCCTCTACTATTACCGACGAATTAACCGCCGAAAAGGATACGCCGTTCCGGCGGAAAAATAACGTAGTGTAACGATTTTTTTTAGGCTTCCGGATGAAGCGCGTCGACTAACGACGACGAGAGCTATTCGGCACCCTCTGACGGCGCGCAACAGTCGTCCGAATCGCCTTTAATTATCTTGACGATAATCTTCTTCTTCATCGTATCGGGCGGGTCCTCGTCCCCCAGCGATTTGCGTATTATCACGATACATTTCTCGGTACTTTTTACTTCGGAACTACACGGCTCGCAATCCTCGAGATGCCGCTTAAGCTCCGCCGATTCTTCTTCGCTCAGTTCGCCTTCGAGAAGCATATCGATAAGTTTTCCGAAATCTTCACAACCCATGCCGCTGTCCTTTTGCTTTAGTCATTTCTCTTCGCCGGCGAACGAGCGCCCTTCGTTCACGTAATCGTAGTAAAACGACGCAAGGACCGATTTCAGTCTCCTCCGCGCGCGGTACAGGCGGATTTTTACCGTCTCGAGAGATACTCCCAGTATCTCGGCGACCTCCCGGTTCTTAAAACCGTGCAAGTCGTGTAAGATTATAACAGTTCGGTAATCTTCCGGCAAATCGTCTATAAAAGCCCTTATCCTTTCTACGGTCTCTTTACTAATAACACGCTCTTCAATAGACGATACCCGTTGATTTTCTTCCAGGTAGGAAACGGCCGGATATTCGCGTTCTTCTACCGGTTGCGTCCTTTTACCGTTTTTATACGACGCGCTCTTGAAAAAATCCAGGCATACGTTAGTAGCGATTCTGTACATCCACGTAACCAGTTTCGGTTTCTCCCGTAAATCGTCGAAACCTTCGTAAACCTTTATAAAAACTTCTTGCGTAAGGTCCTCGGCGGCGGTCCTGTCGCCTACGGTCCGGAGTACATAGTTATAAATCCGTTTACTATACGCGTTGAATATTTCGTTGAACTCTTCCGTCTTCATCTACCGCGCCGCCGTTAACGATAAAAACCCACTGGATACCAATTCCGTTAGAACCGGTAACCGTTCACACGGGCAAACCCTTTTCTATAGGATAAATAATCGGCCGGTTGGGTTTAAATAGCCCCGTACGGTCGGCGGACGACTCGCGAAAACCGTTTTACCTTGACCCACGCCGCCGCATCGTATATATTATTAACGGAAGTACTCGACGGACCCCTACGAGGTACATTGATGCCCAAGGAAGTCTCCCTTTCGACGCGCGCGCAAACAGTGCCGGCGTCGCCCATCCGAAAGCTCCTCCCCCTGGCAGACCAAGCGAAGAAACGCGGTACCACAGTTTACCACCTTAACATAGGCCAGCCCGACATCCCGACGCCGCCGGCGTTCCTGGAGGCGGTCCACAACTTCGAGCCGACCGTCGTCGCATACGGCCGCAGCGAGGGCGAACACGAGCTTATACGCGCGTTCATAGACTACTATGCCCGTTTCGGCATCGAGCTCGAGTTCGGCGAACTTCACGTCACGACGGCCGGTTCCGAAGCTATACTCTTCGCGCTACTCGTAACCTGCGACCCGGGCGACGAAGCGATCGTCTTCGAGCCGTTCTACACCAACTACAACGGCTTCGCGCAGGCCGCGGCCGTGAATCTGGTCCCCCTGGCGACGGACCCGGCCACCGGTTATCACCTCCCCCCTCGCGAGGAAATAGAAGCGGTAGTGTCCGGCAAGACCCGCGTTATACTCATCTGCAACCCCAACAACCCGACAGGCGCGGTCCTTCGCCGCGACGAAGTCGAAACGGTCGCCGACGTTGCGAAGGAACGCGGGCTCTTCGTCATCTCGGACGAGGTCTATCGAGAGTTCACCTACGACGGGACCGTACACACGTCTATAATGGACATAGACGGGATGGCGGACCGGGCGATAATAACCGACAGCATATCGAAGCGATACAGCGCCTGCGGCGCGCGAATCGGCTGTATCGCGTCGAAGAACCCGGACCTTATGCAAGCGGCCCTGCACTTCGGTCAGGCCCGGCTCAGCCCGCCTGTAATCGAGCAAGCGGCGACCCTGGCGGCCGTGAGCCAGGCACCCGAGGAGTACATAACCCCTACTATCGAGGAGTACAAGCGCCGCCGGGACGTCGTCTTCGACGCGGTGAGTAGGATGCCGGGCGTCTTCGTCGTGAAGCCCGAGGGCGCGTTCTATATAGTCCCCGAGTTCCCGGTGGACGACGCCGAGAAGTTCTTATCGTGGATGCTTACCGACTTCGAGCATGAGGGCGCCACCGTGATGCTCGCGCCGGCCGACGGTTTCTACGCGACGCCCGGCGCCGGGACCAAGCAAGCCCGGATCGCGTACGTCCTGGACGTGGAACATCTGGCCCACGCGATGGACGCGCTGGCCGCCGGCCTGGCGGCGTACCCGGGCCGGGAGATTTAATCGAACCTTAACCCTTAACGGAGGTGAGAGCTTAGTTGGCTGAAGAAACTCACTCGGGCGAGGAGGTAATAGACTCTCTCGAGATGGTAAAAATCGCGGTAAAGGAATCGGAGGACCTGAAGGCGGAGAACGTTCTGATACTGGACGTGCATGACGTTACGACCGTGGCCGACTACTTCGTGATACTTACGGCCGAGACAAAACGGCAGCTCCGGGCGATCGCGACCCGGGTTGTGAAGTCGGTCCGCAAGGCCAAGGGCCGGGTCCACCACGTCGAGGGCTACGAGCAGGGCCACTGGATACTGATAGATTTGAACAACGTAATAGTCCACTTGTTCGACCGGCCGACCAGGGAGTACTACGAGCTTGAGCGGCTCTGGAGCGACGCGCCGGTGGTTCAACTACAAGAGGGATAACGCCGGACAATACTCCTCCCGATATAAATGGAAGAACTGCTGAAAGAAAGAATCAGCGATGCCCTCGCTGGCGCCGCCGGGATAGAAATTAAACCGGCGGCGGTCGAGTTATCGGTTCCGGCGGACCCGACCCACGGCGACCTTGCGGCCAACGCCGCGATGGTTTACGCAAAGGACGCCGGCCGGAACCCGCGCGCGCTGGCCGAGGCGATAGTAGAAAAGCTGGTGGCGCCCGAGGGCGTCGAGAGCGTGGGCGTGG
>CBDUXC010000099.1:0-6881 GCA_965371065.1 uncultured bacterium | reverse complement strand
CGTCGGCGGCCAGGTTCACCAGGAACGTGATAGTGAACAACACGACGCCAATCGCGAAAAGCGCGTGGTAATGGGTGTTGCCGAAAGGCACCTCGCCCATTTCGATTGCAATGTTCGCCGGTCATCGTCCGTACGGACGCCAGGGGGTTGGCGGTCAACTGGGCCGCGTTTCCGGTCGCCAACAGGACCGCCATCGTCTCGTTCAGGGTTCGCGTAACCGCCAGGAGTATCGCCGCGACGATACCCGTTGCCGCGGCCGTCCCCACGCCTATCGGTACCGATATAACTGCCGTCAAACCGGTTACGAACAGCGTCCCGCCTATAAGCGGGAGCATCCCGTACTTGGGAACCGCCGAGTTGGGCTGCCAAATTTTGCCGCCGAAAAGCTCGGCTAACGGGATGTCGACGAAGGCCGTGGAACCCTTCCTTGAAGATGAATATTAAAAATACCGCGGCTATTGACAAGTAACCGGTGGCGATAATAAAGACGTCGATCGTCCGCTCGCGTATCTTCCGGGGTATAATTTTCCGTAGTATCCTGGCGAACGTGGCGACGACCATTAAAGCGATACCGCCGTACCACATAAGCCAGCCGATGACGCCCGGGTCCACGTAGCTGAACGCCATCGAGAGTAAGCCCGCCAGGTAAGGCGCGGCGAACAGAAACCCTTGCTTCAATTTGAGATGCTTCAATATCAAGAACCGGTTTTTAGTTAAAAAAAAAGCTCCAACGTCGGAGCTTGTGGTCCACTAACCTTTGAACCTTATAAGATGACGGTTATTTCGCGCGCGGGCCCGCATCCAAATCGCCCGCTTATATATCAGAAAATCGTTCGTACGTCAAGCGAAAATAACCGGCGGAGTTTCCTTTGTAATTAAAAACCGTTAACCGGCGTCGGCTAACACCAGACAGGCCAACAGCGGTATCATTATCTCGTGGTGGCCGGTTATCGCGATGCCGTCGCCGCCGCCGGAAACGGGTCTCGAAAGCACGTTTTGCCGGGGGCGGTAGTGCTGTATGAAGTCGAGGTTCGCTGTCGTAAAATTCCCGACCGGCGGGGCGACGTTACGGACTAAGTTAAGCGCTTTTACGAAAACCTCGGGTATTACGACCGCCGAACCGGCGTTTATGAAGACGCCGCCGTCGTGGAGCGTTTTCACCGCTTCGCATAACGTACGGAAATCGGCCATAGTCGAGGCGCCCCACGCGGCGCCGTCGCAGCTCGGGTGCTGATGGATTATGTCGGCGCCCAAGCACACGTGGACGGTTACCGGCACGCCGGCGGCGGCGGCCCGCGTCAGCAGGCTCGCTTCAGGATGCTTTCCGTTAGCCGCGACGTCTTCGCCGGCCAGCTTCGCGACGGATACGCCGTCGGCCGCCGCTTTTACAGCGAACTCGTTTAGCGCCGCGCCGGTTTCCTCGCACAGGCCGAAGCGCCCGTCGGGTAGGGCGGCGGCAACGTCCTCGCTGGTGGCGCCGAAACGTCCCAGCTCGTAGTCGTGGATGAGAAACGCGCCGTTGCAAGCGACGTGGGTGATAAACCTTTTTTCCAGCATCGCGGTGAGATAAGGCGTTACTCCCACCTTCGCGACGTGGCCGCCCGGTGAAAAGATAGCCCCCCGGCCCCGGTCCCGGGCCGAGATTATCCCCGCGGCGAGCTTCCTCAGGTCCCGGGCCGCGAGAACGTCCGGTAAGGCTTCGAAGAAGGAGAGCAGGGGCGCCGGGTCGTCGGGGACCCGCCCGAACATATCGACCGTGACCAGGCTCTCCCGTTCGGCGAACGGGTAGGTCTTTATTTTCGTGAAGTCCAGCTTCTCGTCGCCCATAATATAACCTCTGGGTAAAGATAATGTTTTTAACGCCCTTTCGCAACCGTTTTCCTATAAAAAAAGGCCGGTCCGACCGGCCTTTATAACGTCGTACGTACGACTTATTAACTTAACGTGTATTCCTCCAGTTCGGCCACGAAGTCGCCGATGGCTATCTTGGACTTGAGCTTAACCGGCATCTTCTTGGCGTCGTCGGTAACCCATATCCAGATACGTCCCTCGGTTTTGAAGATACCCTCGGTTTCCTTCATCACCGGTTCGATTTTTATCGTGTC
The DNA here is from genome assembly GCA_965371065.1 of uncultured bacterium. GTDB lineage: Bacteria > RBG-13-66-14 > B26-G2 > WVWN01. The sequence goes on along the minus strand of CBDUXC010000099.1, from coordinate 4,776 downwards.
AAACGTCCCGGCCGGGACCTCGACCGTTTCTTTTTTCAGGACCTTAATCGTCAGCTCCTCGTTTATCTTACCGTCGCAGAAGTTGACCGATAAGTTCTCGCCGACGTTAAGGTCCAGAGCCCGGACATAGTAGAAGCCGGTCAGCGCGTCCATAGCATTGGGTAACGCCCGCATCACGTTGGTGCCGCGGACGGCGGTGCGTTCCTCGGGGTTATAGTAGATAACCTCGTCCCGGCGATAATCGCCTTCGACCAGGTGTTTTTCGGCCTTCCAGGTCGCGTACGTATCAGTATCTATGTAGCACTCTATCCGGTCCCGGACGTAGAAGAACGAGTCCAGGTACTCGCCCGATTGGGCCGTCGAGACTATGTGGTAAACTTGATGGCCGTTGAAAATCTTGACGCCCTGGACCTTCAGAGACGCGGTCCCGGCTTTGACCAGTTCGTTCCAGGAGATAGTAAACTTCAGGTTTTCGCCGGTTTTAAACGGCGCGGCGTACGCCGAAAAGACCATTAAAACGGCCGCCAAGACGATTATCGCTTTCTTGTTCATTGTCGTAACCTCCAGGATAATACGGAGCTATTTACTTACGTGCCGGTATCTTACCAAACAGGTATCGGGGTGTCAAACGGAAACGGGTCGTTCTAACCTTTCGACAACTTCGAGCGAGATAAGTTGAACCGAAAATTACCTTTAATAGTCGCATCTCTTTATATATACTCTAGTTCGCCCGGTTTACGGTGGCTGGAGGTCGTACGCGATGCGCGAAATAGTCCGCACAGAAGGTGTAGTTCTCAAGCGCCGGGACTTTGGCGAGACTTCCCGGGTCATAGTCGTTTATACGTACCGCAAAGGGAAGGTTCAACTTCTCGCGAAAGGCGCCCGGCGCCCCAGAAGCAAGTTCGGCGCGGCCCTCGAGCCGTTGACCCTGGGTGAGTACATTTTCTACTACCGGGAAACGAAGGACCTTTACACCCTGAGCGAAGCGGACATCGTCCGTTCGTACCAGCGCGTCCGCGAAGACGCGCCCCGGTTGGTTTACGGCCTCGCTTGCGCCGAAGCGGCCGATAAGCTGACCCGGGAGCTGGACCCGGACCCCCGGTCCGTTCGCGTCCTCGTCGGGGCCCTCGACGCGCTCGGGACAGGGACGTCGCCGCGGTTGGTCCTCGGGCATTATTTACTGCACCTGGCGGCTGGTGTCGGTTTCCGGCCGGAGCTTTTTACGTGCAAAGGCTGCGGGACGGTACGGCCCGCCGGCGCGGTGACGTTTTCGCCGGCCGACGGCGCTATCGTCTGCGACAAATGCGCGCCCGACTTCGGCGGCGGGATCGTACTTAAACCCGGCGCGTACAACTTGCTGCTGTTCTTGTCGGAGGTTCCGGCGTCCAAGCTCGCGCGGGTGAAAGTCGCGTCCGGCGCAGCCGCCCAGATAACGTCGTTCCTGCTGACCCACCTGCGGTATCATACTGATATGGAGCTTAGAGCATTGAAGTCGCTACGGGCCCTGGTGGGGTCTGATATAGGAAACGGATAAGATTAACGGCGGCGATCCTTTGCCACTCGCTTAATATCGTTACAATAGAAGCGGCGGACTTTATGTCCGCCTTTCGTTGTTATGATTTCCGCCGGCGGGGACAGACCCCGCCGCTTCAGTTTGGGAGCATTTCGCGTACGAACCGGTTCGCGTTTTTACTCGAACAGCGCCTTTATCCTACCGTAACTCGTGGCCGATATGCCTTCGACCGGGTCGTACGTAACGACGGCGTTCAGGACCGCGGTCCCCGGGTCCAGGTTGCCCGGGTTCTGGTCCCAGTCCCAGGCGCCGGCGTAGACGCTGTACGTATACCGGTCGCCGGCGTCGTCGGTAAGGCCCAGCGAACCGCTCGCCGTCTCATCCTCGTCCAGCCCGTATGCTACGGCGAAATAAGAACCGTCGGGTATTATGATGATGTATCCGCTGAGGGTGACTTCGGTCCACAATGTAGGCGGTGAACCGGTGTATCCTTCGGCCGGCGTATAAAGCCCGCTCGTCGACCATTCGGATATATGGACGCTCTCTAAACTCGCCGTGTCCTGATAGCCCGATACGGCGATGTTTATGCCCCAGTAGCTGGAGTCTGCGTCGTCGTTAGTGCACATAAAACGTATCGTCGAAAGGGTAACGGCGATGCCCAGGTCGTTGTAGAAGATCGCGCACTCGGCGTTACCCCAGTAATTAGGGTCGCCCATCCAACTGGGCGCGCCATGGCTGGTGGCTTCTTTCGTCGCCCAGGTGAATTCCTTCGAGTCAGTACGGCTCTCGTCGTCCAGGGGCCGGGCGGGCACCGTTTCGCCGGTTTTCTGTTTCGCGGCTAAAACCGACACGGCCGGAAGAAGCAGTATCGATACCGTTAATAAAACCGATATATATCTCATTTTACTTTTCCTTAATGGTCGGTGAGACGTTTAAATTTTATTTATAGCTTAGCTCGAATGGCTTCAAGTAGTTCCTTCGTCCTCGGGACGTTGCCGAAGAACTCGATAAGCGTATCGCAGCCGTGGTCGTCGCAGTGGGCGCACGTTCGGACGCCCCGGGTGGTGGCGCAGGGTCGTACGCCGCAGGTCTTGATGTACGCGTATTTACGCGCGCTGTCGGTACGGCACCCGTCGCAGATCACTTCCTCCAGGGTTAACTCGAAGTTGAACGCCCGGGACCATTCCTCGGCGACTTTTGCTAGTCCGCGGGCGTCGTTGGCCTGGGTTACGACGTAGGCGGGGCACTCGCCGCAATTGAGCCCGCAAGGCGCCAACAGGTCGTCCGTCGTGCGTTCGGTATTTTCCGACATTTACCTTCCGTCGTTATGATGAACGTGAAACGGGCCCAGTTTAACGCGCCGTGGGTTAAAAATCAACCCTGTTGATAATCCGGAAGAATAGTTTAGCTTATTGTTTCGGGTTTTATGGGCGCTTTTAATAGGTTAGACGGTGTCTTATCGGAGATTAATGTTGCGCGGCCGTCGCTGCGATGGTAGTATAAAATCTATGCGCGAAGCGCCGGAAAAGGTTGAATTGGAGCAAACGCTGCAGACGATGGACCTTGCCCGGCTGAAAACCATAGCCGACTATTTGGGTCTCGACAGCTCTTTCGCTTCTCGGGCGCGTTTGCTCGAAGAAATCCCGCCGGCGTTAACCAGAACTCCTTTCGCTACCCTGGTGGGAGGTCTCGCCCGCGCCGACAGATATAGGCTTATGGCGCTCGTCGCCCTCGAGAGGACGGCGGATATTGTAAGCACTGCGTTTTTCGACAAAGCGAAAGAAAGGCTTTACGCGGAGCCCCTGGCGTCCCGCGGGCTTGTAGTGAAGGACTCGACGGACGGCCGGCCGAGGGTCCCTTTCGAACTGGTGGAAGCGCTTGCTGCGGGGCTGGTCCGTTCGTATAAGCTACCGTTGGTTAAGCCGCCGGATACGCCGATTAATTTGTCGTCCGCGTCGGCGATCGTCGACCTTACGACACTATGGGTCGAGGTCCTTAAACGGCCGATACCTCTAACCAAAACGGGTATGGTATCGAGGCGGTCGCTGGGGCGGATAATGCCGCTTATGTCGGTGGACGAGGAAGAGTCGCCACTTTTCGGCGTATTCGCGGCGTTAGGCGCCAGCAGGTTGGACCTGTTGGTGAACTATGCTCTGGCCCGGCGTGCCGTCGTTCGGAGAGGAGCGGAACTAACCGGGAACCCCGGTTATCTGGCGGACGTGCTGTCCGGGTTCCCCGGTTTGCTGACGGCTTTGTTAACCGACGTACCAGCCGGGGCGGGCGGTGCCGCGGCCGCCGCCGTTTTCGCCGTACGGGAACACCCGGCGGGGAAGTGGTTTCTCTATTCATACCTGGCGCGGGTCGCCAAGAGAGCAGACGCGGAAGCGGGCGCGGAAGCGGTCGGACGGGTCGCGTGCGCGCTGTTCATCGTCGGGGTATTGGAAGCCGGTTTCGTAGACGGCGACCTGGTTTTAAGTAGGGTTTCGGATATTGAAGACGAGGTCGCGAAGAACGAACCCGCCAAGGGTAAGGTTTTCCTTGTGGGCGGCAACTTCGAGGTGCAGGTACCGGCCGATATCGGCCAGGACGAGCGTTTGAAGCTCGAGGCGTTCACGGACCTGAGGTCTTCGGGACATTACCTGACGTACGTAATCAGCAGGGGCTCTTTTTACCGGGCGCTTGACGACGGTCTCGCGGTCGAAGAGATTAAGCATTTTCTGGCGAACCGGTCGATTAAAGACCTGCCCCAGAACCTGGTGTTCTCGTTGGACGATTGGGCGGAACGCTACGGCGAAGTGGGTTTCGTCGAAGGTACGTTCCTGGTGGCCGAGGACGCGGGGCGATTGGAAGAGATAGCAAAAGTAACCGAGCTGGCCGGAAAATTGGATAAGCCGGTAAATCTTTGCGGTTTCAGGATACCTTCGTCCGACTACGAAACGATTTACAGTAAATTAACCGAGGCCGGTTTTTTACCGGCAACCCTGGAGGCTTGGCGCGCGCCAAACCGGGGGCACAGGGCGCGGCTTTTCCGTGGGGATACGACCGCCGACGTGCCGATACCCCGTTCGTCCGCAATACCGACGGCGGAGATGCTCAAGTCGGCGATAGTATTTGCTTCCGAGAACGGCCGTCGGGTGTGTTTCTACCTGTCGGGTGGCGAAACCGTCGAGGGCGTACCGGGAAGGCTACGGGGAAAAAGCGAAACGTCGTTTAACGTCGACGTCGACGGCGAGGTTATCGACGTAAAAGCGTCCGAGGTCGAG
>CBDUXC010000098.1:0-6918 GCA_965371065.1 uncultured bacterium | reverse complement strand
GGGCGACGGCGCCGGCGCCCTGGCCGCCGCCGAGACGGCCGTCGAAAAGGAGCCGGGCGCCGAATCGTATAACAATCTCGCGTCGGTGTACTATCTATTCGATGACTACGGGCGGGCGATAGACGCGGCGATGCGGTCGCTCTCGTACGAGGAGACTTCGTACGCGCATTACATCAAGGGCTACTCTGCGCTGTTGGGCGGTTTCAAACTGGATACGGCCAGGGACGAACTTACCCGCGCCGTCGAAATGGACCCGTACGACGCGGACGCGTGGTACGCGTTGGCGGAAGTACTTTTCAAACTCGGGTCCTTCGAGGAGTCAAAAAACGCGTATATAAGAACTTTCGAGCTTGACCCGGATGCGAGCGACGCGTATGCGTCGGCTGGGATCGCGTACTTCATGGCCGGCGACCGGGAAAAAGCGGCTGAAGTCCTGTACGACGCGCTCGCGCGGTTCCCCGACGACGCGAAAGCGAACCACGGCGTCGCCGTCGTGCTACTCGACGAGGGTAAATACGAGGACGCGATACCTTTCGCGAAGAAAGCCGTCGAGCTGGCCGACGACTACGGCGACGCGTACAATACGCTCTCTTACGTATACGCCGAACTCGGGCGCTTCGAAGACGCATACGCGGCCCTCAAGAAAGCGGCCGAGCAGCTCGACAGAGAGAGCTTCGTCCACCTGAACCTCGGGATCGCCGCGTATCGGACCGGGCGCCTGGACGAAGCGGTGGACGCGTTCGCTAAAGCTATCGAACTCGCGGAACCCGCGGCCGAGGTAAGTTCCGAATACGCGACAACGGCCGGCCAGGCGTACGCCGGACGGGCCCTCGCGCGCGTGAAACTCGGCGACTTCGCCGGCGCGGCGGCCGACGCCGACACGGCCGAAGCGTACGTGGGCGAACACTCGGTAATCCTGTTCGTCCGGGCCCTGGTCGCAAACGCGGAGGGGGACGCGGCGGGTAGAGACGAGCTTCTGGAACGCGTCGTCGAACTTAACGAAGCGGTTCTGGCCGAGGGCGAAACGCTGGGCTCGATGTCCGGGGCCGTTTACGAGGAAGCGTTGGAGTTGATGGGGAGGTAACGCCGGTTACCGGCGGTGTACTTATGCTGTTCATCGTTTCTTTCCTGTTCGTAGGCGCGCTCAGCGGCGCGATAATCGCGTACGCGATGGGCATGAGAAGCCCGGTTCAGCTCGCGCAGGGGGCCCTCGGCGGCCTTATCTCCGGTCTGTTGATGGCATTACTGCTGCCTAAGTGATGCCGCCGGATTCATCCGGCACAGCCGGTCTCAGAACCGGCGGTGCTTAACGCGCGGAGCGGCGAACGCCGACTTCAGTCGGCGAAAAAAAGACGGGTAACGGTGACTTACGGAAAGCGGTTGTGCCTCTCGCCGACGGCGGTCAGGAGACCGCCGCTACCCGAGGACTGCACGACCGCGCCTTCAGGCGGGGACCGATACAGAGTAAGATGACCGAAGAAAAGAACAAGAGCGAAAACGACCCGAAAGAGAAAGGGGATTCGACCCGGCCGTCGCGCCACGCCGGACCCGACGCGACCCGGATGCTTCCGGCGATACACCGGTACCATCCGTTCACGGACCTGGGCGACCGGATGACGACGAAGGCCCTGAACCGAGTCGTGATGGTAGGGATCGGCGCGGCCGTCGCGATCGATATCCTCAAGCCGATCTGGTCCGGGATGTACGAGTCGGCCTACTGCTACGAGTGCCGCGCCTGCTACGCCACCCAGGAGATGTGCCCGGCGGCGATAACTTACCAGGCCGAGCTCGTAATCGCGTGCCGTACGTCCGACTACCGCCGGTTCATCGACAATAAGGGCCTTCTCTGCTATCGCTGCGGTAATTGCAACGGCTTCTGCGTCCAATATCTGGACTTGGCGCATATGTTCGGCAAGATGGGCAACGAGACGGTACGGGCGATGGACCACGGGAAGATACCGTTCGGCGTCGTCGAGAACGCCATCTTTGAAGGATGGGTAGGCAAGCCGTACATAGACCGCGTGTACGCGTGGTACCGTACGAAGGGGGGCCGGCGCCTTGAACGCCAGAACCCTTAACAACCGGTGGGTGCGCTTCGCCGTCGTCCTGGTCATTACGGCGGTAATATTCGCGACCGCGCGGCTCGTGGCCGTCGGCGGGCTTTTCGTCGGTCTCGCCGTATGGGCGTTCTTCCGCCGGCGCGCCGGTAAGCCGGGACTCGCGTATGCGCTGGCGGTAGCGGCGGTCATTTTCGCCGGCTTATTCGGCTTCGCCCAGTACGAGGCGTTCAAGGTCCGGGGTTTCACGCAGCAGAACCTGGCGGAGCTGATGACGCTCATCCCGAACGGGACGTACGAAGGCGAGGCCGCCGGGCGCTGGGGGCCCATCGTCGTCGAGGTAACGGTTAAAAACGGCGTAATCGAACGGGTCGAAGTCATAGAGGAGCAAGAGACCGTATCGGTCGGCGGAAACGCTATGGACGACTTGACGGCGCGGCTGGCCGGCGAAGCCGACCCATCGGCGGTGGACGCGGTTACGGGCGCTACGTACACGTCCTTCGGGCTGCTCAACGCAGTGAAGGATGCTCTGTGGAAAGCGATACCGGGCGCGCCGACGGTCTCAGGACCGTCGAAGTTGGTTTTCCGGGTTCTGTCGTTTGACCTCAGCGGGATAACCCTGAAGACGCTGGCAATACTCTTTATTGCGGTGCTGCTGCTGGATTACAGTATCGCGTCGGCGCTGGTCGAGGGGACCGGCCAATCGCTCAACTGTTACGACTGTCAGACCTGCGTCGGGGCGTGCCCGGTAAAGACAGTCGAGGGTTATCTCTTTCCGATGGACATGGTGCTGGCGGCGCGCCTGGGCGACCACGACAAGGTGATGCGCCTCGCGAAATACTGCGTCGGCTGCGCCAAGTGCGCGGCCAAGTGCCCGGTCGGGATAAGCGCGCCCAGCGTCGCTTCGGCCACGGCGACGTTCCTGCGTAAATACGGCTACGAAGAGGAAGCCGGGTTCTTCGAGGAGCGGGAGGAGCCGGCGGACGAGACGGTCGAACAGGCTTAAATGGAACTCATTATTAAAAAAGCGTACGTACTAATAACGATAGTAGTCGTCGCGGTCTGCGTCGCCGGGCTCGGCTTCGTCAAGTTCTCCAGCACCGACACCTTCTGCTACACGTGCCACTTTCACGAGTCGTTTACCGGGCCGTGGGAAACGTCGGCCCATTTTAAGGAGGGGGTCTCTTGCGCAGACTGCCACATACCACACGATATTGAGGGGTTCGTTTACGCGAAATGGTACGGCGCCGTGAACGCCGTGGAAGTGATGAACTCGGACATCGATTACGATACGATAGATATCGCTTCCCGCGTCGCCGACGAGGATTGTACGAAGTGTCACAGGGCGTACCGTAAAGTCAATCTGTCCGCCGGCGAGGACATGCCGTTCGAGCTGGCGATAAGAGTAGACTCGCTCTACTTCGACCACGCACGCCACGCAGAGGTTACCGAGGTCTGTCTGCGGTGTCACACCCGGGAGAAAAGCTTTTCAGCGGTTAACTATATGACGTGTAGTTCCTGCCACTACGGCCTGACGCATAAATACCAGGAGAAGTACGATATCCACGTCCCGTCGGCGGACCGGTGTTCGATTTGCCACACCGGACGGGTTCACGTACCGGCCGAGTACGCCGACGGGTTGGACGACGGCGGGCTCTTTTTCTACCACGACTGCACCGCCGCGGGCCTTATCCGCGATGGGGTTCCGCCAAAGGGCGAAAACTGCGAGAAGTGCCATCCGCCGGTACGACCGGCGACGGATATCGGGAAGTAAATACGGTCCGTTAACGACGGAGGACCGAAATGCCGTACTACGATTATAAACCTATCGAACACGAGGACATCACCAACGAGGTACTGGACGACAAGTTCCCGCCGGTGGCCCGTTTCCGCTTGCTTTCGACCGGGCTCGAGCCGTATCATCGGCTCGCGGTCGTCGAGTGCGACATCGTAGGCGACAAGGGCTGCATCGCCTGCGGTATCTGCGTCGACAGTTGCCCCGTACTGCGGAAAGAGCCGGAACGGCTCGGGAAGACCGAACAGCGCACGTCTATGGCCCTCGAAAACACGGTGGCCGACGACTGCGAGCAATGTTACGCTTGCATCCTGGCGTGCCCCCAAGTGAACACCAACCTGAAGGACTATATCGTGGACACTCGGGTCCCGGAGGTCATCCAGCCGTCGCCGGCGATGACCTATCTCGACAAGTACATGATGGCGGTCGTCGCGCTGGTTCTCGGCGTCTTACTGGGTGTCTTCCTGGATATATCGCGCTTCCTGACGCCTTAAAGGAACTACGTAATGGGCTTTCACGCCGCGAAGGAGTTACGTTAATGGCGGACGAAATGGAAATGGTAACGATAAATACTATGGGGCGGGAGTATAAAGTCCCTTACTCGGTAACGATATTGCAAGCATTGGAGTTCGCCGGTTATCAGGTAATACGAGGTTGCGGGTGCCGGGGCGGGATCTGCGGCGCTTGTTCCGTAGCCTACCGGGTCCCCGGCGACTACCGCTTGAAATCGGGCCTAGCGTGCCAGACGGTCGTCGAAGACGGTATGGAATTAGTCCAGCTCCCGTTTTTCCCGGCCCAGAAAGCCGTTTACAACTTGGACGAGTTGGAGCCGGACGGCGCGCTCCAGCGCAGTTTCTACCCCGAGCTGACGCGCTGTATGGGCTGCAACGCGTGCACGCTGATATGCCCCCAGAACCTGGAGGTTATGGAGTTCGTCGCCGCGGCGATACAGGGGGACATAAAGAAGGTCGCCGAGCTGTCCTTCGAGTGCATCCTGTGCCGGCTTTGCGTAACCCGCTGCCCGTCGGACGAGGCCCAGCCCCACTTCGCGATCCTGGCGCGGCGACTGTACGCCTCGAAGGTGCAACCCAGATCCGAACATCTGGCGCTGCGCGTTCAGGAAATCGAGGAAGGCAAGTTCGACGCCGAACTGGACAAGTTGGATAAAACGCCGGTCGAAGAACTGACCGAGATGTATAAAACGCGGGACATCGAACCCCAATAAGAGGAAGATATGTTCAATACACCGATATACGTAATTGTGTTCGCTCTGGCGGCCGGTGCGGCCGGCGCGACTTCCGGGATACTCTTGGTCAGCGACCAGACCGACGGCGTCTCGGACCCCCAGAACTTCGACGAGTACTATCGAAACGCGTTGGAGGACGAGGATAACGATTACGATTACACTTTCTGGGACCACGAAACGATGGGCGAACCGACGTTCGCCGACCTCGCGCCCTATCGCATCGTGATGTGGGTTACTGGCGCGTCCGGCGAGCTGCCGGCGTCGGACCCGCTGGGCGGCTCGGTCACACTCACGCCCGGCGAACAGACGACGTTGGTGCAGTACTTAGAGAACGCGTCCGGCGACCGGGCTCTCGTTCTCTTCGGGCTTTACCTCGCGTGGAACTGCGTCGCCGACGCGGAGAACGAGGCGCAGATGTACAACCAGCTCTTCAGCGATTATATCAAACTCGACTACCCGGACGACAACTTCGACAACTGGATCGAGGTAGGCGACGATTGGACCGTACGGGGCAAAAGCGCGTGCCCTATCTTCGAGGGACAAACGTACGGCGTCGAGTGGCGCCACTGGAGGAACTTCCCGGACCAACTGGATACGACCGGCGTCGGCCGGTGCGCCGAGTGGGTGGACGAAGACAACAATACGCATCACCACTGTGCAATTCGCTCGTCGGGGTCCAAGCCCGGCGGTACCTACCGGACCGTTTACTTCTCCCTTCCCTTGGAGTGCGTCGACGAATACGACGACAGGGTAACGCTGGTCCACAACATAGTCGAGTGGTGCGGCGTCGAGACGGTCGCCGTGGAACCGGCGTCTGTGGGCCGAATAAAGGCCGCGTTCCGGTAGTTAAAACTAAACGTTTAATGCCGCTTCACAAAATATACACCGTCGGGCACAGCGACCACGAACTGGTCGATTTTTTAGCTTCGCTCGGCAACCACGGTATCGAGGCCGTCGTGGACGTCCGGCGCGCGCCGTACAGCCGGCACGTACCCCGGTTCAACAAACGGGCGCTGAAGACGGCTCTGGCCGACGCGGGTATCGAGTACATCTACTTCGGCGAAGCGCTGGGCGGGCTTCCCAAAAGCGACGTGGCGCGCGCCGACGTGATGAAGCACCTCGAGGAGATAAGACTCCGCCCCGGCTTCCACGAGGCTATCGAAGAGCTTCTTAAACTCGCGGGAAAGCGCCGGACGGCCGTTTTGTGCGCCGAAGAGGACCCCGGTAAATGCCACCGGGGATTGGTACTGACGCCCGAGTTACAACGGCGGGGCGCGCGGGTCTTGCACGTACGGGCCGGCGGACGCCTGGACGAGGCCGGAAACCAGAAAGGGTTGTTCGGGTAGAAAAGGTAATTAACCATGGGCTTCTTCGAACACATCCTCGAGCCGGTCGGCGCGTTCGTAATCAACGTAATCAGCGCCCTGGGCTACTGGGGTATAGTCGTCTGCATGGCCATCGAGAGCGCTTGCATCCCCCTGCCGTCCGAGATTATTATGCCGTTCTCAGGGTATCTCGTCAGTACCGGCCGGTTTGACTTATGGCTGGCGGGGCTTGCGGGGGCGTTCGGATGTCTCGTAGGCTCGATAGTCGCGTACGCCGTCGGGTACTGGGGCGGGCGCCCGTTCGTCGAGCGATACGGTAAGTGGGTGCTCATCAGCTCGCGGGAGCTGGAGTGGGCGGACCGATGGTTCGCGAAGTACGGCGGCGCGGCCGTGTTCTTCTCGCGGCTGCTTCCCATAATCCGCACCTTCATCAGCCTGCCGGCCGGTATCGCCCGGATGCCGTTTATTCGATTTTGTATTTATACGTTCGTCGGG
>CBDUXC010000097.1:0-6939 GCA_965371065.1 uncultured bacterium | reverse complement strand
ATTTCCTTTTCAGTCGACCTTTTAATACGTACTTCGTATCCCAAACCTCTCTCCTTATAGACCTTTAATTACGTCGGCTAACGGGCGGTCGGGTTCGTTCTCTCTCGCCGAAGCGATAAGAACGTCGATAATATCCTCCCTCGTGCTTTCGTTTTCCAACAACATCATTATAAACCTGTCTTTTTCTTCTTCGGATAGGGATTCAAAAGCGGTCATAAAAACTACGGCGGTGGCTTCTTCACGGGTCATATCGCCTCCTTAATTCCACTTAATTATAACATAAAATCAGGTCAAATCGAAATGCTTAACAAAGGCCGACCCTTGGGTCGGCCCCTTCAATCGTACGCTCCGAAGTCTTACGCCCGGTCCAGTACCTCCAGACACGGTAGCGTCCCTTTCTCCAACAGCTTCAGGGACGCGCCGCCGCCGGTGGAGATATGGTAGATGCGGTCGGCGATGCCCAGTTTGTTTATCGCGTAGACCGTGTCGCCGCCGCCGGCGATAGTCTCGCCGTCGGCGTCGGCTATGGCCTCTCCCACGACCCGGGTCCCGCCGGCGAACTCTTCCACCTCGAAGACGCCCATCGGCCCGTTCCAGAAGATAGTCGCGGCGCTTTTCACTTCGTCGGCGAAGATGCAAGCCGTCGCCGGACCTATGTCCACGCCCATATACCCGTCCGGGATGTCCCGTGTGTCCACGGTTTTCGCGGAACCGGCGTCGTCGACCGCCTTCGCGATTACGTGGTCCCGGGGCAGAAAAAGCTTCGGCCCGGCGTTATCCAATATATCTTTCGCCTCGCCGACGAAGTCGTCCTCGACCAGAGATTCGCCGACCGGCTCGTCGTCGGCTTTCAGAAACGTGTAAGCCATCGCGCCGCCGACGATGAACTTATCCACCTTATCCAGCGTGTTCTTGATGACGCCTAACTTGGTCGAGAGCTTGGCGCCGCCCAGTACAAAGACGAGAGGACGTGGCGCGTCCCGCAGAAGCTTCAGGAAGTACCCGACCTCTTCGGCCACCAGATACCCGGCGACCGCCGGGTCGAGTAGCTCGGCCGCGCCGTACGTGCTGGCGTGCTTACGGTGGCAGGTCCCGAACGCGTCGTTCACGTACGCGTCGGCCGGCCGCGCCAGCTCCGCCGCGAAAGCCGGGTCGTTCTCGGTCTCGCCCGGATGAAACCGGGTGTTCTCCAGAAGAACGACTTCGCCCGGTTTCGCTTCCGACAGAGCCGCGTCCACCGGCGGGCCGACGCAGTCCTCGGCGAAATGCACCTTCGCGTTCAGTAACGCCTCAAGCACGCCGGCGACCGGGCGCAGGCTGAACGCCAGGTTCCGCTCGCCCATGGGGCGCCCCAGGTGGCTCGCGACCAGCGGCGTACAACCCTGCTTCACCAACTTTTTAAGGGTAGGGACAGACGCTCGTACCCGGGTGTCGTCGGCGACCCGGTACTTGTCGGCCGCTTCCTGTTCCAACGGTACGTTCAGGTCGCAACGCACGAAAACCTTTTTCCCCGATAGTTCTACGTCGTCTATCGTCTTAAAATCCATACGAATACGTCTCTTCAGTTAAAGGATTTTCTCGGCGAGGTCGACCAGCCGCGCCGCGTAACCCCACTCGTTGTCGTACCAGCAAAGGACCTTGACCATCGTACCTTCCATAACGGCGGTATTGGGCGCGTCGTCGACCGAACTGAAGCTCGAACCGTTGTAGTCTATCGAAACGAGCGGTTCATAGGAGACGTCAAGGATGCTTTTCATCGGGCCGTTTGCCGCTTTTTCGAAGGCCGCGTTTACCTCGTCGGCGCTCGTGTCTTTACCCACCGTCGCGACGAGGTCTACGAGCGAGACGTTGGGCGTCGGGACGCGGACCGATATCCCGTCCATCTTCCCCTTGAGCTCGGGGATTACGAGCCCTATTGCCCTGGCTGCCCCGGTCGTCGTCGGTATCATCGACACGGCGGCGGCCCGCGCGCGCCTGAGGTCCTTATGAGGGAAGTCCAATATCCGCTGGTCGTTTGTGTACGCGTGTATCGTGGTCATAAAGCCGTACTCGACGCCGAAGTTGTCCATTAGTACCTTCACCGGCGGCGCCAGGCAATTGGTGGTGCAGCTCGCGTTGGAGATGATGTGGTGGTTATCCTTATCGTAGTCGCCGTCGTTTACGCCCAGAACCAGGGTAACGTCCGGTTCCTTGGCCGGCGCGCTGATGACGACTTTCTTGGCGCCGGCGGACAGGTGCTTGCCCGCGCCCTCCCGGTCGCGGAACCTTCCGGTGGACTCGACTACTACGTCCACGCCCAGGTCGCCCCAGGGCAGCTTCGCCGGGTCCGGTTCGCTCAGGATTTTAATGTCTTTGCCGTCTACCGTAATTTTGCCGTCGCCCGCTTTCACGTCGGCGTCGTAAGTGCCGTGGACCGAGTCGTACGTGAGGAGGTGCGCCAGTGTCGCCTCGTCGGTCAGGTCGTTGGCGGCAACGACTTCGACGTTCTTCCGGGCGGCGGCGATGCGGTAGAACGGCCGGCCTATCCGCCCGAACCCGTTAATCCCTACTCGTACGGTCATTTGAAAATCCTCCCGTAAAAATAACGGTTAAACCACTACGAACTCCCTGAATACAGACTTTAAGGAAATGGATATTACATTCGTTAGTTTGGGAAAGCAACGGTTTATTTAAACCGGCTCTTTACCCTTCGCGACGACCTAAAAAAAAGGCGGGACTTACGTCCCGCCCACGGGTCTAACCGTACGCCGGCAGTCTTTTAACCATTAACCCGACGATTACTGTTGTTCTTCGTATACGGCGAGGCCCATCGGGAAAGTGCCGGGGGCGTTGAACGACGAGACGCTCCCGCCGTTCATATCGAGTTTGTAAACCTTCTTGGCGGTCTTGTCCGCGTTCCATATGTTGGTCCCGTCGGACGTCAAACCGGTCGTTCCGGAGCCGGGCGTCGCGAACGACGATACAACGCTACCGTCGCTCGGATTCAGTTTGAAAATCTTGTTCGTGCCGTTGTCGGCGCACCAGAGATTCGAACCGTACCAGGCCAGACCTCGCGGTTTGTTCCCCGGCGCGTCGAACGAAGTAACGACCCCGCCGCTCGCGTTTATCTTGTATATTTTAACCGTCACGTAGTCGGATACCCAGAGGTTGCTGCCGTCCCAGGTCAATCCCCACGGCCCGGAGCCGGGTGCGGCGAACGACGTTTCGACGGCGCCGGTACTCGGGTTCAATTTATAGATTTTACCCTTACCGTAGTCGGCGTGCCACAACTTGGAACCGTCCCACGCCAGGCCCGCAGGTTTGTTCCCCGGCGTAGCGAAACTCTTATCCGCTTGTCCCGTGTCTGCGTTTACCCTGTATATTTTCGCGGCGTCTTTATCGGCTACCCATATGTAGGTTTTAGCCCCGCCGCCGCCGGAAGTGTCCACTTCGACTTCGTTGGAGAACGGACCCTGTTCGCCGTTATAGACCGTAGCGACTTTGTACGTATACGTTTCACCGATTACTATGTTATCATCGGCATAACTTAACACGCCTTTATCGGTCGTCGCGATCTTCGAGAAGGTAACGACGTTCGTACCCTTCCGCCAAACTTCGTAACCGGTCTCTTCGTTGTTGTCACTTGTTTGCCACGTTAGCACTATTACCATTTTCGTCCCGTCGAACGTCCCGGTAAGGTTCTTCGGCGCCTGGTAGTCCGGGGTTCCCGTACCGCCGTTACAACCGATTAAAACGCCGAAACAGAACAGGGCGGCGATCGCCGTTACTGTAAACATTATATACTTAACGCTTCTCATCGTCCTTTACCTCCCTTGAGATTAAGAGCTGCTGTTTTTCAAGCGTATATTATAACACACCTTCGGTGCGAATGCCAGATAAATTAACGTTTATACGCATTTAATCGTTACGCCGGGCGAAAGAACTCCCCTGACTCCGGTAATCTTACTCCCCTACGAGCGTAATACTCTCGCGTATCAGCTCTCGCATAAGCTCCGCGTCCACTTCGTCCAGGGTTATTATCGCGAGACTCACCGTCCAAACGACGTCGGGCTTTTTGCCCAGGAAGATTACGTATTCGAGCGAATAGCCCCACGACGACCGGTTCTCGGGCGCCAATTCGTATAGTACCTCGGCGCCGCCGTCGGCGCCGATCGCTTCCAAATCCTCGAGCGGTATACGCGCGATCTTCGCCTCGTCAACGTGTTCGCCGGCTCCCATCTCGACGTAGAGCCGTGCGTACGTCTCCAACTCGTCGACGTTGGTTGACCCCACGCCGCGGGCGGTACGCCGCACCCTGATAATCGCGTTCCGTTCGTACGACCGGAAGTAGTAATCGAAATGCGGCCCGGGCTGCGGCCCGTACGCGTCCGGGTACTCGGCGGTGAAACCGTACGGCATCTCGAAGCGTATCCCGTCAGCCTCGAAGTACGCCCGTTGGTTCTCGAATACCACCGGGTTAGGCGGCGGTTCCGGCGCCTCGTACGGCTCCTCGAAGAGCTCGTCCACCAGCCGATACGGCTCGCCGGGGTCCTCAAGGACGTACTGCCACAGAAAGCAGGCGCAGCAACCGGCCAGTATCAGGCAGACTATAATAAGGAACCAAATCATAAATTTTATAGGTCTCGAAGGCATAATTTTACCCCCTACCCGACGGACGTTTCGGCGAACTCAGTAAGCCCCGGCGCCGCGAAAGCAACCGCCGCCGCGACCGTTCCCCCGGCGCCTTCTATCGCTTGAGCGCAAGCCCGTATCGTCGCGCCGGTCGTAATTACATCGTCCACTAATATTACCCGTCGCCCGGCGAAAAAACCCCCATCCGCGGCGAACGCGCCGGCGATATTGAACAGCCGCGCCGCGCCGCTAAGCGTGACCTGGGGCGCCGTGTCCCGCGCTCGCCTGACAGCGCCGTCATACGCCGGCGGGACGTTCGCTCGCTTAACCGCCCGCCGCAATATCAACCGGGCCTGGTCGAAGCCACGTTCCCGGCGGCGCCGGGGGTACAGCGGTACGGCTACCGCCGCGTCGAAACCGCCGTCGGCGCCGAGTATCTCAATCAACGCGCCCACCGCGCCGCCCATCGTCCGGGCCAGAACGGTCCTACCGTCGTACTTGAGCAGTTTAACGGCCGCCTCGGCCGCGCCCTCATACGGAAAACACGCGTACGCGGGCACGTTCGGCGGTAGATACGCCGGCGCTATCCGATAGTTCGCAGCGTCCCCCTTAACCGACCCGGGCGCTATCGACGCGCCGCAGCGTTCACAAAAATACGGCCCCTCGTCGGCCGCCAGCTCCGCGCCGCAGACCCGGCACCGGGAAGGGTACAAAAGCGTGGATACGCCGCCGGCGACCCACCGGACAGCGTCTACGGTTCGTTTCAGGGCGAAAGTTGCCATAAGATTACGGTCGCGGGTTTGGGGCGACCCCCATAGGGGGTCATTGACCCTCCAGTCACCGATTCACCGCGGTTTCCAAATCGCCTATTCACCCGCTGTTCGTCGGCGGTCTGGAGACCGCCGTTACCCGCGATATATTATTTCCCCGATAGATATGCGTCGATCCCACGAGCCGCGACCTTTCCGGCGCCCATTGCGCTAATGACCGTGGCGCCGCCCGTAACTATGTCGCCACCGGCGAAGACCCCCGCGACGTTGGTCATCCCGGTCTCCTCGTCAATTACTATAGTCCCCCACTTGGAGATTTCCAGGTCTTCCGTCGTATCCGGGATTATCGGGTTCGGGTACGTCCCTACGGCGATGATTACCGTATCGACTTCAACCTCGTACGTGTCGCCCTCGATGGGTACCGGGCGCCGGCGCCCGCTGTCGTCAAGTTCTCCCAGCTCCATCCGCTGGAGCACCATACCCCGGACCCACTCCTTCTCGTCGGCCAGCATCTCGGTGGGCGCCGCGAGGAACGTGAACTTAACTCCTTCCTCCTCGGCGTGGTGTATCTCCTCGATACGGGCCGGCATCTCCTTCTCCGTACGCCGGTAGTAGATATGGCCCTCGTCGGCGCCCATCCTGAGAGACGTCCGGACCGAGTCCATGGCCGTGTTCCCGCCGCCGATGACCGCCACCTTCTTGCCCGTCCATATAGGCGTGTCGTACTCCGGGAACATATACCCGCCCATCAGGTTGACCCGGGTAAGGTACTCGTTGGCGGAATAGACACCGTTCAGGTTCTCGCCGGGCACTCGCATCCACCGGGGAAGGCCCGCGCCCGTTCCTATAAAAACGGCGCCGTAACCCTCCTCCTCCATCAGCTCCTCGACGGTGAAAACCTTGCCGATAACCATATTGCACTGTATGTCGGCGCCCAGGGACCTGACGTAATCCACCTCCTGATCGAGTATCTTGTTCGGCATGCGGAACTCGGGTATGCCGTAGCGGAGGACGCCGCCGGTAGCGTGGAAGGCCTCGAAGATGGTAACGTCGTAACCCATCCGCGCCAGGTCGCCGGCGCAGGTCAGGCCCGCCGGCCCGGACCCGACGACTGCCACCTTCTTGCCCTTCGACTTTTCCTTTTCCGGCGGCGGCGCCACGTTATGTTCGTAGTCGTAATCGGCGATAAACCGCTCGAGGCGCCCGATCGCGACCGGCTCGAACTTCTTGGCAAGGACGCATACTATCTCGCACTGGTCCTCCTGGGGGCAAACGCGCCCGCAGACGGCCGGCAGGTTGTTGTAAAGCTTCATTATCCGTATGGCCTCGGACATATCGCCCTCGGCGATGGCCGCGATAAACCCCGGTATGTCTATCTCTACTGGGCATCCGTCGACGCAAAACGGCTTCGGGCACTGGAGGCACCGCTCGGCTTCCAGCTTCGCCGTTTCCATATCGTACCCGAACGGGACTTCGCCGAAGTTCTTGACCCGGTCCTCGGGCTTCTGCTCCTGCATCGGGTACTTTTCCGGGACTATCTCTTTCTTTACTTTTTTTT
>CBDUXC010000096.1:0-6992 GCA_965371065.1 uncultured bacterium | reverse complement strand
GCGCTTCCGCGGCACATCTCCAGGCGCCTCCGGGTCGATCGGGGCGTAACTGTTTCCGACACCCAACCCGTTCGTGAAGCGGCCGGAGCGGCGGACGTACTGTACGTAACCCGGGTCCAGCGGGAGCGCTTCTTCTCGGACGAGGAGTACCAGGCCGTCAAGGGTTCGTACGTCGTCGACGAAAGGCTCGTCGAATCAATGCCCCCGGGTTCGATAGTCCTGCACCCGCTGCCGAGGGTGGACGAGATAACCGTGGGCGTGGACGGCACCGACAAGGCCCGCTACTTCAAACAGATGTTCTACGGCGTCCCGGCGCGAATGGCGTTGATCGCGGTTCTCCTCGGGTTGGAAGAAGTTGGACTCACTTACGTCGAACCCGAACGCGAGGAGGTCGACGTTGAATGCCGGAACCCCCGGTGCGTGACGAAGACGGAGCCGTACCTACCGCGCTACTTCTCCCGGGTGGCCGGGCGCACGGACCCGCTCTTCGGCGAAGAGAGCGCCGGCATATTCAGGTGCGCGTACTGTGATTATGAGGTGGGGGGGTAATGGTAGTTTTAAAAGGTACAACTTGACTTCCCTTTAAGTCTATTATATAATAAACATAATTTCGGTGATGGCTAAATAGGAGTTATTTATGAAAACGGAAGTATTTAGGTACCTATTACTATCTACTATTCTCTTTTCACTATTGATTGCGGGGGTAGCCTTCAGTGAAGAGTGGTACCTATCAACTGTAGATTCCGAAGGGTCAGTAGGGCGCTTCCCCTCTATAGCGGTCGACGTAAACGATAATACACACATTTCGTATTGTGAATATTTCGACCTCGGGTTACACAGCGACCTTAAATATGCTTACAGGACCGGTTCTTCTTGGGAAATAGAGATAGTCGAAGACGGTGATGTTGGTCGTTACAATTCTATTACCACTAGCTCGTCTGGTATCCCCCATATTTCGTATTGTTATTGGGCGGGAGACGACCTTAAATACGCGTATAGAGACGGTCTAGACTGGGAAATCGAAACGGTCGCCAGCGACGTCTTTGCTTGGGATACGTCGATAGCGTTAGATTCGTTGGGTTATCCGCATATATCGTTCTACGATATGCACCTCAAATACGCTTACTTCGACGATTCAAGCTGGGAAATAGAGGAAGTCGCTCCCGAACAGGGATGGGATACATCGATTGAACTCGATTCTGGAGATAACCCACGTATCGCCTACATTGCACCGGATTCGGAGAATAGAGCACTAAGGTACGTTCTTTGGGACGGTTACGATTGGCAGACAGAAACCGTGGACACCGATTTGGGGCTTTACGGTGGTTACTCTTCTCTGGCGCTGGATTCGTTCGACCGCCCGCATATATCGTACTACGACCGTACGAATGATTCTCTTAAGTACGCGTATCGAAACGGAACCGGTTGGCATATAGATACGCTAGACACAACATTAGGTGACGACGGTATGGTAAAGTCTTCTATCGCCCTAGATTCGTCCGATTACCCCCATATTTCTTACGTGGACCGTAACAACGGCGATTTAAAGTATGTTCGATGGGACGGTGTCGAGTGGCAAATCGAAATCGTCGACTTCGAAGAAGAAGTCGGTTATTCTAACTCTATCGCTCTCGATTCGAACGACAAGCCCCATATAGCGTATTGGGACGCAACAAATGACGATTTAAAGTACGCTTTCCTCCACGAAGGCCCAATGTTTTTCGCTTTACTTTCTCCGCCGGACGGTGATGGAGTAGCAGACGACGTTACTTTAGATTGGGAAGATTCGTCCAGCGACCAAGGTGGAGTGACGTACGACCTCTGGTACGCCACCGACCCGGGCTTCGACCCCCACTACGAAATAGACGATCTCGCGGATTCTACGTACACCTTCCCGGAAGGCGTACTAACCCAAAGCGAGACCTACTATTGGAAGGTACGAGCGTGGGACGGTTACGACGAAACCTGGTCCGGGCCGGACGAGTACTGGTCGTTTACCGTAAACGAACCGCCCGGCGACTTCAACCTTATGTCGCCGCCCGACGGCGCTGTAGTTGCCGAACCCGTTACCCTCGATTGGGAGGATTCGGTTGACCCGGGGCGGATGTTCGCCATCGGCGGGGGTTTTTCCGGGAATGAGGCGGATACGGGTCGTTCGAAATCTACAAGGAGCATAACCTACGACCTCTAGTACTCTACGGACCCCTCCTTCGACCCCTACGACGAAGTAACCGAACTTACCGACTCGACGTACACCTTCCCGGAAGGTACGTTGAGCGACGATACGACCTACTACTGGAAGGTACGGGCGTGGGACGGCTGGGACGAGACCTGGTCCGGGCCGGACGACTACTGGTCGTTTACCGTTGATAACGAGCTGGATGTCCCGGTAACGTCGTTCTCGGCTGAGAGCGCGCCGAACGGCGTCGAACTGACCTGGGAATGTACCGACCCGGCCGTAGGGTTCAACCTTTACCGGTCCGAAGAAGGGACCGGCGCCCGTACCAAAATGCGGGAGATGATAAACGCCGAGCTAATAAACGGCGAATCGCCGTACACTTATCTCGACGCGGCGGTCGAGAACGGCGTAACCTACAGCTATTGGCTCGAGGCGATAGACGTGGGCGGTGCGAGTGAGACGTTTGGCCCGGTAAGTTGCACTACCGGTATGTTCGTACCGACCTCGTACGCCCTGTACCAGTCGCGGCCGAACCCGGCCCGGGGGGCCGCGGTCATCGCGTTCGACCTGCCCGAGGACGCGGACGTGACGCTAACTATATACGACCTGAGCGGGCGGAAAGTCGCGACGGTGGCCGACGGGACGCTTCCCGCCGGCGCCCACGAGCGGACGGTCGCTGGCCTCGCGCCTGGCGTGTACGTCTATCGGCTTAACGCGGGAGCGTTTAACGCGGCGAAGAAAATGGTTATCGTAGAATAACGTAGTATAAACAGCTTTATATGCGTTGCTCGCAAAAGGGAGTTTAAATTAACCGGCCCGGGGCCGGTTTTTTCGTTTGGGCTTGGAGAGGATGTATAGCTATTTCTCCTTCCCTTTCCCCTGCCTCCGTGTTATATATATCAACTGGGGGGAAGCGTTACTCGCAAAGTTTTCGCTGTGATAACCTGATTACTTTCGAGGAGTGATTATGGAACGAGAGTTCGTACCGATCGCGCCGACGGCCTTAAAAGACGTGGACTGGGACAACCTTCCGTTCGGGTTCATCCCGACCAAGGAAATGTACGTTTCCGAGTATAAGGACGGCTGGTGGACCGACGGCGAACTTATGCCGGTGGCGGGCTTCACCATCCACCCGGCCGCCTGCGCCCTCCACTACGGCCAGGCAATCTTCGAGGGGCTAAAAGCCCGCGTGACGAAAGATGGCGAAATCGTCCTCTTCCGCGCCATCGACAACGGCAGGCGGATGGCCAAAGGCTGCGGGCGCTTGATGATGCCCGAGTACCCGGCGGACCAGTTCCTGGACGCCGTCAAGAAGACGATTCTCGCGAACAAAGAGTACATACCGCCGCACGGGAAGGGCGAGCTCTACGTCCGGCCGTTCATCTTCGGCAGCGGGCCGGTCCTGGGCGTCGCGCCGGCGGAGGAGTTCCTGTTTATGATATTCGTCGCGCCGGTCGGGCCATACTTCAAGACCGGCTTCAAGCCGATACGGCTCTACATCGAGTATCACTACCACCGGGCCGTCTGCGGCGGCGTCGGCGGCGTGAAGGCCGCCGGTAACTACGCGGCCGGGATGTTCCCGGCCAGTCTTGCCAAGGAGAAAGAGTTCGCCGAGGTGCTGTACCTGGACGCCGATAATCACCACTTCGAGGAAGTGGGCGCCGCCAACTTCTTCCTGCGGCGGGGCGACGAACTGGCCACGCCGTCGCTGGGCGACGAGAGCATACTGCCCGGGATTACCCGGGAGTGCGTCCTCACGCTGGCCGGCGATATGGGACTTAACGCGGTCGGCCGCGACGTCCTGCGGGATGAAATCCACGGGGCCGACGAATGTTTCTGCACCGGGACCGCCGCCGTCATCACGTCCATAGGCGCGGTACACGTCGAGGGGAAAGACGTTACTATCGGCGACGGCCGCGTGGGTAAATATACGAAGTTAATCTACGACAAATTGATAAGCATAATGAACAAGGAAGAAGAAGACAACTACGGCTGGGTGGAGACGATCGGTAAAGTATAAGCGCTCGCGAACTGTAGGGGAAAGGCGTCGGTCACGGCGCCTTTCCTTTTAAACCGGGGCTGTCTTATAATAGCGCTAATGTAACGCAATTCGGGAGTAGAGACTACAAGTGTATTCACGCGGAGGTCCGATTATGAGAAGCAGAGCGTTTTTATT
Source organism: uncultured bacterium (assembly GCA_965371065.1). GTDB lineage: Bacteria > RBG-13-66-14 > B26-G2 > WVWN01. The sequence continues at coordinate 2,637 of CBDUXC010000096.1, read as the reverse complement.
GGTTATCGCGGCGTCGGCCGCGGCGCTGTTGCTCGCGGCGTGCGAAACCCGCACCGGGCCGTCGAACGACGAGGGCGACATTAAAGGCGGTATCGGAGAAGGCGGGAAATATAATGCGTACTTTAGCCCGAGCGGTTTCGGCGCCGGCGGTCAGGGTTCGTCTCCCGGTACGTTGGGCGGCCCCGAAGATGAGGCTTCGCCGCCTGAAGGATGGTACAGAGATCCGGATGAAAGCATAACCTGGGATGCTTGGGTTCACTTTTCGGACGCAACCCACGCCGACGTAAGGGTCGAGTGGTATATTCAAGGTATAATGCACGTTGACCGGGACTTCGATTGGGAATGGCATCCGGGGTCTAAGGAATTCGATTTGACCTTTATTAAAGAAGGCAAGTTCGTCAAGCGGAACAATGAATGGGTTCTGACCCACATCACGCCGGGTGAGTTCCACCTGACCGAAGGCGACCAGACCGTCGAAATAGAGAGCGTTAAAATTGAATCGACCAACTTCAATCGGACCTACACGGACCCGACCGAGATGATACCGCTGGACGAGCTGCCCCACTTCCAGCCGAGCGACGAGGTTACCGTTACCGTAACGGCGACGAACGAGTCCGACGATTGGACCCCCGAGTGTTTCGCGTACATCCACCACGACAGACAGCTGGACCCGATGACTTACGATGGGGAGACCGAGACGTACGTTAATACGTACATTATCGGTACCGAAGAACGCGTGCACCACGGCTGCGCCGACGTGCTGGACGCCCGGACGCTTATGACCGAGTCCGGCGACGATTACAACGGTTCGGCGTGGGCGATACCGTACTACGTCGGTAACGTCCCGACGATTTAACGCATTATTCGTATATCGAAGGCGCGGGTTCCGGCCCGCGCCCTTTATTTATGCCGCCGTCGCGAGATGTATGACACGGTTCCGGGATATTTCTCTTGCCTATTCCCGGCCTTTTTGCTATCTTCTCCCCTTCGTTTAACCGAATCGGTACGTAAGGAGATATAAATATGGACAAAGGATTTACGTTATGGTTCACCGGGTTGTCCGGCGCGGGGAAGACGACGGTCTCGAGCCGGGTCGCCGAGGAGCTCACCCGTCGCGGTCACAAGGTCGAGGTGCTGGACGGCGACGTCATCAGAACGAACCTGTCAAAGGGGCTGGGGTTCTCCAAAGAGGACCGCGATACGAACATTCACCGGATCGGGTTCGTGTGTCATTTACTTACCCGCAACGGCGTCGTTGCTATAGCGGCGGCGATCTCCCCGTACGCGGACGTACGCCGGGCGAATCGGGAGCTTATAGGCGACTTCGTCGAGGTGTTCGTCTCGTGCCCTCTGGAGAAGTTGGTCGAGCGCGATACCAAGGGGCTGTACGAGAAGGCGCTGGCCGGCGAGATAGACAACTTCACGGGCGTCAACGACCCGTACGAGGACCCGGAGAACGCCGAAATAGTTCTGGAGACGGAAAAGGAAACCGTCGAGGAGAGCGTCGCGAAGGTGCTCCGCGGGTTGGAGGAAAAGGGTTACACGCAAGCGCCCCCGGACGACGGTTATTCCGAGGAAGATGAGAAGAAGATTCAGGAGCGGCTCGAGGCCCTGGGTTATACGTAAATGCGACTCATTGACTTGCATACCCATACGATCGCGTCCGACGGCTCGTACGCCCCGGCCGAACTCGTACGTATGGCCGCCGAAGCCGGGCTCGCGGCGGTCGCGATAACCGACCACGATACGGTCGCCGGAAACGCCGAAGCCGTGGAAGCGGGGCCGGCCTGCGGCGTCGAGGTGGTCCCGGGCGTCGAGATATCTGTGAACCACGGCGGACCGTCGTACCACATGCTCGGTTATTTTATTGATTACGAGCACGAACCGCTTTTATCGAACCTCGAAGCCATACGTGGCTTCCGGGACGACCGGAACGAAAAAATCGTAGCGAAGTTAAACGAGTTCGGTATGCCGGTAACTCTAGAAGAGATAGAAGCCGAGGCCCGGGGCGAGAGCGTCGGGCGGCCCCACGTCGCGGCCGTGTTGCTGCGGAAAGGTTACGTCGCGGACAACCAGGAAGCGTTCGACTGTTATCTCGCGAAGGGTAAACCGGCGTATATCGACCGGGACCGGCTCTCGGCGGCCGGGGGCATAGATCTTATCCGGGGGGCCGGCGGCGTCGCCGTCTTCGCCCACCCGGGCATCTATAAATGGGACGACCCAGACGACTTGCGACGGACTGTCGCCGAGTTAACCGGGATGGGCATCGTCGGGTTGGAAGCGTTTTATTCGGACCATACGCCGGAAGACGAGCAACGTATAACGGCGCTGGCCGACGAATTCGGCCTGGTCGTTACCGGCGGAAGCGACTTCCACGGCGCGGCCACACCCGAGTTCAAGCTGGGGCGGGGGACCGGGAACCTGGCGGTGCCGTACGAGTTTTTAGAGAAGTTAAAAGACGCGGCCGGAGTCGCGGCGACGGTACATAATGAATAATGCCGTCGGTTCCGACCGGCGGCGGTTAACCCGCATAGTATAGAACGCCGACTTCAGTCGGCGTTTTTATACGCCTACACTTCTACCTTAAACAACCGCTTCAGGGCGAACCCGCCGGCCACCGACAGGGCGAAGAAGACG
>CBDUXC010000095.1:0-7047 GCA_965371065.1 uncultured bacterium | reverse complement strand
ATACACTTCAAGTTACAACCGCCGAAGAATATGGTACCTGACCCGCCGCGGCCGACCAGCTCCGGCTCCTCGCCGTAGTGGGACCCGTACGACGCGACCAGCGGAACGACGCCGACGCCGCACTCGCCAAACTCGCCGGCGGCCCGCCGGGCGGCACAGCGCCGGGGACATATAACGCACGGGTCGTAAAGCTTTCTCAACGCTTCCAGAAGCTTTCTCAACGCTTCCAGCCGATCTTTATCGTTCGCTTCGCCCATACGGAGACAGCCTTTTGGCCTTGCGAAAACGCCCGGCGGGTGTTATTTTCCGAAAACGTGTAACGAAAATAAACGGACGCGATACTAATCCGATAAGAAAACTATTGTTATGAACGAAATAAATAGACACGAAACCATACTTGACAGGGACCGTGCCGCCCTCGTCATAATAGACATCCAGGAACGGTTGGCACGGGCTATGCCCAAACTGGACGAATATTACCGCAACGTCGGCATCCTTATCAAGGTTTTTAGGCGGTTGAGCGCGCCTATCATAGTTACAGAACAATACACGAAAGGCCTTGGCCCGACAATACCGGAGATAACCGACGCGTTGGGCGATTTCGAACCGATCGAGAAGATGACGTTCTCCTGTACCGGCGAACCAAATTACATTGAAGCGTTCCAGAACACGGGCGTAAACCAGGCGGTCCTCTCCGGGATGGAGACCCACGTCTGCGTACAACAGACGGCGTTGGACTTACTGGCGGCGGGGTACCAGGTTCACGTCGCCGCGGACGCGGTTCGCTCCCGGAAGAAGCAGGACTGGGCGTTCGCCCTCGAGCGAATGCGGCAAGCCGGCGTTATTATTACGACCACCGAGGCGATAGTATTCGAGATGCTCGTCAAGTGCGGAACCGACGAGTTTAAAGATATATCCAAACTCGTAAAATAGAGCGTTACCTGAACCGGCCAAGGAGATACGCGTGAATTATATCTGGTTTTATGCGGCGTTTTTATCGGCGTTCATAATAACCGCTTCGGCGACCGTACCCTTCGGCACCGAACCCTGGTGGGAATCCGACGAGAGCGAGTACGCCACCGGCGGGATGTTCTACGACATCGACGGTGACGGCTTTTTAGAACTCATAACCGGCAACGGTAACGATATGGACGAGGACCGGGAAGGTGTGTACGATAACGACGGCGGCGTTCTCGAAACCACCGCTTCCTGGCGTTCCGACGATTACGGCTACGGCGCCCAGATCGACCTGGCCGACGTCGACGGCGACGGCGACCTTGACCTGGCCGTCGCGAACCTCGGGCGTTCCTCGGACGTACGGGCCGAGGAGGTTTACTACAACCTCGGCGGTTACTTCGAAGCGACGCCGAGCTGGAACAACGTCGAGCTGGACAACTCCTTCGCCTGCGCCTTCGGCGACTACGACCTCGACGGCGACCCTGACCTGGCGACCATATCGGGCTACTTCGGGTCGGCGCCGGTCCGCATCTACCGGAACGACGGCGGTGTCCTCTCGACGACGGCCACGTGGAGCACGCCCGTCGAATACAATTGCAACGAGGTCGAGTGGGTGGACATTGACGACGACGGCGACCTCGACCTCTTCATCGGCGGTTATAATTTCCCGAACCGTATATTCGAAAACGACGGCGGCACCATCGGTACGACGCCTGCGTGGACTTCCGACGACGAAGGCGACAACAACCAATGCGACTTCGGCGACTTCGACGACGACGGGGACCTGGACCTCGCCGTACCGGACGTTATGGAATACGATTACGATATCGGTAAGTTAAAAATATACAGAAACAACGGCGGAACTCTCGAAACGACGCCTTTCTGGACAAGCTCGTACGTCAATAACGCGTCGACCGTAAAGTTCGGCGACGTGGACGGCGACGGGGACCTGGACCTGGCGGCCGGCGGTTGGTGGGCGCCCCTCTGCATTTACCTAAACGACGGCGGCTCCTTCTCGACGACGCCCGATTGGACGTACGACATCGGGACCGGACTCGTAGCTGAACAAATCGTCTGGGGCGACCTCGACAACGACGGTTTGACGGACCTGTCCGACGACTTCGCCGGCGACGGGAACCGGAAACTTTTCTATTTAACCCATCAAAACGTACACTCGCTGACCGCTGTCTCCGTAGGCGGGACGCCGCTGGACCCGGACGAGTACTGCATAGACCTGGAAGACGGTTGGATAACCCTCGCGGCGGCGCCCGGCACCGGCGACACTTTAACGGTCGAATACGTACATTCGACCGACATGGAGCTTGCGGTAACCAACTGGAGTCCTTACAACGGGAACTTCATATTCCTTAACGAAGGCGGGACCGGAATTACACTCGTCGCTTTTGACGCCGTGGCCGTTGACGGCGTCGTCGCGGTCCGGTGGGACGCGCTCGAGGACGATAACCACGCGGGGTATAACCTCTATAGAAACATCAACCGGGAGCGGGCCGCCGGCCGTACCCTCCTCAACGGCGGATTAATTACGGGAACCACGCCGTACATTTACACCGACGGCGACGTTATCCCCGGCACTACATATCACTACTGGCTGGAAGACGTCGACGTATCGGGCCACTCGAGTACTTACGGTCCCGCGTCGGTAACCTTCGGCGTTACGCCGTACGCGTTTACCCTCGCCCAGAACTACCCGAACCCGGCGGCCGGCGAGACGACCATATCGTTCTCGCTGCCGGAGAACGGACACGCGGAACTCGCGGTCTTCGATATAACAGGTCGTAAAGTGGATACGTTAGTCGCCGGCGAAGTGACCGCCGGCGTACACAAGGTAGCATACTCCCCCGCCCTCGCGCCGGGCGTTTATATATACCGCCTGACAGCGGGCGAGAACTCGGCCGTGAGGAAGATGGTGGTGAGGTAGTACGTACGAACGTAATTACGACCGGAAGTCGAGACGGCGCGGATAAACCCGTCGCTTCTCATTTAAGTATCAACCCAGCTCTCGATTGCTAAACACCCGGTTTTTTGATAGAATGCTACGTTGGATTCAATGATTATTAACGGAGGTTGAAATGGCTGAAGGATGGCAGGGGCCGGTGGAGAAGCTGGACGAGTACCGCTGGCTTCTCCCCAAGAGCTACGACTCGCGTATGCGGGTCGACGGACTCATCTACTCGACCGAGAAGATGCTCGAGCACGTCCGGATGGACAAGACGCCCCAGCAGGTCGCCAACGTCGCGACGCTGCCCGGTATCATCAATTACAGCCTCGCGATGCCGGACATCCACTGGGGTTACGGCTTCCCCATCGGCGGCGTGGCCGCCATGGACATGGACGAAGGCGTCGTGTCGCCGGGCGGCGTGGGCTACGACATCAACTGCGGCGTCCGGATGCTCCGTACGGACCTGACGCACGACGAAGTAAAACCCCATCTCAAGGAGCTGGCGTACGGGTTGTTCGGCGAAATACCTTGCGGCGTGGGTAAAAAGGGGAAGGTCCGCCTGACGGATAATGAACTCCGCAAGACGTTGGTCAAGGGCAGCGGTTGGGCCGTCGAGAACGGCTACGGCGTATCCGACGATTTGGACTGCACCGAGAGCCGGGGCGCAATAATCGGCGCCGACCCGAAGGCGCTCTCGAAGCGGGCGTTGGAACGAGGGCGCCCGCAGCTCGGGACTCTGGGCGCCGGCAACCACTTCATCGAAATCGCGCGGACGGCGGAGATATACGACGAGGACACGGCCGGACGTCTCGACCTGTTCGTCGACGGCGTCGTCGTAATGATTCACTCCGGGAGCCGGGGCCTGGGCTACCAGGTCTGCGACGACTACGTGAAAGTGATGCGTTCGGCGATGCCGAAGTACGGAATCGAGGTCCCGGACACTCAGCTCGCGTGCACGCCTATCAAGTCGCCCGAGGGCGAGGAGTACCTTGCGGCGATGGCCGCCGCCGCCAACTACGCATGGTGCAACCGCCAGATAATAATGCACTGGACCCGGGAGGTCTTCGCGAAGGTCATGGGGAAATCGCCGGCCCACCTGGGGATGGAACTGATATACGACGTGGCACACAACATCGCCAAGTTCGAGACGCATAAGGTGAACGGGAAGGACCGGAAGGTGTTGGTCCACCGGAAGGGCGCGACCCGGTCTTTCGCGCCGGGGGCGCCGGACCTGGCGGGCGAGTACCGGGAGACCGGCCAGCCGGTCATCATCCCGGGCGACATGGGCACCGCGTCGTACGTACTGGTGGGGACAGAACGGGCGATGAACGAAACCTTCGGCAGCACCTGCCACGGCGCCGGCCGGGTCATGGGCCGTAAGGCCGCGACGCGTCAGGCGAAGGGCCGCTCAATCGCCCGCGAGCTGGAGAAGAAAGGCGTCATCGTAGTCGCGAAGTCGCCCAAGACCTTGGCCGAGGAGATGCCGGAGGCGTACAAAAACGTGGACGACGTTGTCGCCGCGGTGGACGGCGCCGGCCTGAGCCGGAAGGTCGCGAAGACGGTCCCGCTGGCGGTGGTTAAAGGGTAGATTAACTTAGTATATAGAGGGCCCCCCGTAAACGGGGGGCTGTAAGCCTACGGCAGATGAACGACCCCGACGTGAACGTCGGGGTTTCCGCTTACGCGTAAAATAAAAAACCCGCCGGCGGCGGGATGAGGGGTCAATACGGCGTACGTCCGGCGAACCGGACCGAACGGCGGCGTTAGTTAGATAGAGTCGTACACTTCTCTGGCGTCGTCGGGCCTCTTGTCACCCAGGATGTAGAAGGTGTCTTCGTGACCCTTCTTATCCTCGTAGGTCACCGTGTAGCCGTCGGGCGCGAAGAAGACGTAGATCGGAAAACTGAGCTCGTCTTTTTCTTCGACCAGGTCCTTGATGAGAAGTTTCGGTTTGAAGTAGCGGCGGATATATATCTTCCCCATCTCGTCGGTGTAGAAGACCGGGAAGTCGGCCAGGAAGCGCACCGGCGCGAAGACCGCGATTATCGCGAGCGCCAGCCCGATGACCAGGTTGGCGCCCGAGGTGAACATCACCATCGTGAGCGCGCCGGTTGCAGCGATAATAAGCCAGAGGGCTATCGCCGTACGCACGTACTTATTCGGGTTCGACCGTTCCAAATCCATTGTATACTTATCCCCTATTCCTTATATTATATACAACAGCCGCGGCGGGAAATCAAGAGAAATCGTAAAAAAGAATACGGATTTTTCCGGTAAATCGAAGCAGACGACACGTACGAATTATCCCCACTTATACGGGCCGTTGTGTTAGAATACATAGTTCTTTAATACTTCTACTTACTCGGCTTTCAGGGTACGACGAAATCGATGAAGAGAACTAACAAGTTGCTGTTTATCAACCCGGTTTCACGGCGGCGAACGCGATCCTAGGATATAGGACGCCGAACATCCTCAGCCCGGAGGAACTCGTTTATGATAAAGAGTGAAGAGATAGACAAGATGCTTCACGAGATACGGGAGAAGCTGGGGCGCCCGTGCCGCACCTCCGACGACGACCTCCGGAAGGCGTCCGAGGAAGCGGCGAAAGAGTACGGGTTACCGGTGGTAAAGTCGCCGAACGAGGTAAAAAAAACAACGGTATGACAAAGACTAAGTATTCGGAAGACACGGACGCGCTACTAATCGAACTGTCGGAGAAACCGATCGACGTAGCGGAAGAACACGGCCCATATATCTTCCATTACGCCGACGACGGCGATTTGGTGTTGCTCGAGATACTCGGCGCCCGGGAGTTCGTAATGGGCGTAATGGAGGGCGTGTTCGAAAGCAAGGCAGTGTCGAAGGGATAGATGACTAACCACGACGGAATAATAGAAGAGATAAACCGTATCCGGCCGTCTACATAGAAGAGTTCAAGCTCGGTATACGTACGATATATTCCCGCAAGAACATCGTCCGCCGCTTCTTCCTCACACGGCGCCGGACCGGTTCGCTGATTACGGCGCTCTGGGCATATAATACGAACTACTTCTACCGGGCCGCTGCGTACGCCAGCGTTCTGGCGCGGACCGGCGGCCGGTGACGCAAAGGCGCACATATGATTAATCGACCGGCGTAACGGGAGGGGATGCAAATGAACCGCAGCTTATTATTAATATTCCTCGCCGCTCTTCTATTAACCAACCCAAAGGCAGGCTTCGCGGCCGACTTCCGCGGCTTCGACTGGGGCGCCGCAATGACCGACGTACGTGCCGTCGAACGCGCCAAGTTTCACGAGGGCGACGACGACTACCTGGCTTACTGGAGTAAGTTCGCCGAGCAAGACGTGCTCGTCGTCTATTACTTCGACCCGGACTTCGGGCTCACGGGCGCCGACTACGGCCTGAACGAGAGCTACGCGGACCCGGAGGAATACGTCGACGTGTTCAACGACTTCGGCGACGCGCTGGCGGCCGAGTTCGGCGAAGGCGACCTGATAACCGAATGGGGGAACCGAAGCCTTGAGCCCCAGTACGAGGGCATGCGGGGGCTCGCCCTGGCCGACGGGGTCGTGGAGATTCAGCGAAGCTGGATGTCCGATAGGACGTCGGTGTACCTGAAGGCTTGCAGTGACGACGGCAACGTCCTGGTAAGCGTGCATTACTACAGCACCGACTTCCTCGAAAAGCAGAGGGAAAAATCCGAAACCACCGGACCGGAAATCAAAAAGAAAATGCCCAAGTTTTAACGTGAAGGAAGTAACAATACCTGACTTCGGAAACCCGTTTTCGGGGCTGGTGGCCGAGATACTGGACCGGTACGGGACAAAGCTGCCGGTCGCGCGTAAAGGGTCGAAGAAAAGTAGTTGAAGCGGACAGGTATAGTTATTATAATATTGGCGAGGCTGGAAAATGAAAACCGTTTATAAATGTATCTTTGAAGAACAACCCGACGGCGGTTGCTCGGTTTCGGTGCCGTCGCTGCCGGGGTGCTTCTCCGAAGGCGATACGTACGAGGAAGCTCTGGCGAACGTCAAAGAAGCGCTCGCCGCGTGGGTGGAGGTCTCCAGGGAGTTCGGCGACGAGATACCGCCGCCGGTAAACAGATATGAAATATAACGTACCTGTAAT
>CBDUXC010000094.1:0-7072 GCA_965371065.1 uncultured bacterium | reverse complement strand
TATTCTAATCGGAGTGGCGGCGGGGGCGGTCGCCGGTTTCGCTATATGGGGTAAACGAAAGTGAGGTTCCGGAGTATAGAACTTAATGTATTGCGGTTTCGTAGTTTTATTAGTATCCCCAGTCTGCCGACGTAAACCAAATTAAAAAAGAGATACCCGTAATACCCCAAAAAAGAACGAAGCCGATTAACGCGTCGCGTTCGACAAACCAACCCTTTCCGTCTCCTTCGTTCATAATAAAATATAAATAATCCGTCTTTCCAGGTTCGAGAACGACGTTCTTATCGATAGGGTCCCCCCCTGCGAAACACGCGCTTATCACGTATTCGCCCGGCGGCAAAACCAGACCGGTTATAGGGGCTACACCGACCTCTTCGGAATCTACGGCGATTTCGGCACTATCAGGTACGGTTTTTACGTTTAAAATCGCAGTAGCTTCATTAACCTCCGTTTCGGCCGCCAGAACCAACGTCGGCGTAAACGTGATTAACGCCGCCAACATCACACGATACATACCGCACGCTTTCTATTACTAATCAAAGAGGTCCCACCCAAATATCGCAGAGAACATTACTATACCGATCCCGACTCCTATCCCCAGCGAAAGCCAACTAAATCCCCTAACCTTTTCGCTAACGACGACTACGGTCACGTCTTCGTCCTCTTCGGTCGGCGGGTCCACGACTTCGGTGGTTTCGGCGTACCCCTCGCCCTTAACCATAACCTCGACGTAATCGTCGAAGGGGCCGAAGAGGACGGCCTCGCCCACGCCGATACGCTCGCCATCCACCCATATCTCGAGCTCGGGCGGTTCGGCGTAGACGGTAATCGTGGGGGCGGTCTCGGCGGCCGCCGGAGGTACGATTACAGTAAGCGTGAACACCGCCAATGTTATTGGTATCGTAAGCTTCATGACGGTTTTTCGCCACCCTTAACCCATATCTGAAGTATTGAGCGCTATTAAAATCGTTAAAGGGACTCCTACGATTAATATGATTCCCCCAACGCCTACGCCCCACCAATAGTCGCTACTGTTAAAAATACCTTTTTCTTCTTTTTCGACTACTATATTTACAGACGTATTTGAACCACTCTTTATAAAGATGGTTTTTTCGACAGGGGCGTAATCGGCGAGCATCGTACTAATCACGTGTTCGCCGGGTGCCAACGTTAATCCTTTTAAGGGGGACTCGCCCATCACTTTTAAATCGATTGTTATTTCGGCTCCGGGCGGGTCAGTTTTTATTTCGACAGTTGCAGGGACTTCCGCTACGTCCTTTTCGGCGCCAACCGCAAATACGGGCGTTAAAATAAGCGTAAGCGATAAAAGTAAACTAATCGACTTCTCCATAACGGCTCCTAATCAAACACCGACACCATAAGAACGAACGCTCCGACAAACGTAAAAGTCGTCAAAGTCCCTAACAGAAGGGATAGAACGCTGAAATCCCTCGGCTCGCCGGTTATTATAAAGATAACGTCTTCATCCTCTTCCGTCGGCGGGTCTACAACCTGGTTGATTTCTTTGTACCCCCTACCTTTAACCGTAACCTCGACATAATCGTCGAACGGGCCGAAGAGAACGGCCTCGCCCACGCCGATACGCTCGCCGTCGACCCATATCTCGAGTTCGGGGGGTTCGGCGTAAACGGTTATTGTGGGGACGACCTCGGCGGCCGTTGATATCCCGACGAGAGCTACGCACAATACGATTACGACCTGTAATTTCAAATCAATAACCTTCCTCCACGCGTCAATCCCGAAGTGGTCAAATAACCGTTCGAGGCTAATTAAACCCCAAATATAATACGAAGAAAACCAACCCGACGCCGTTAGCGATTCCCAGGCCGAAGGAAGCCCAGCTAAAACCTTTATGCTCTGGCGGCGAAATAATCGTCACGACGCGTTCGCCTTCCGCGGCAGGCGGGTCTATGAACCTCGTCGTCTTTTCGTATCCTTTACCTTCGACTACGACTTCCAAGTAATCGTCGAAAGGGCCGAAGAAGACGGCTTCGCCGACGCCTACGTGGTCGCCGCCGACGGAAATGGACAAACTCTCCGGTACGGTACGTACCGTTATCGTCGGTACGGCTCCCTGTACCGCCGTAACAACAGAAAAATACAAAGCGGCTACTATCACGGACTTCATAAAACGTCCCTCCCGGGAAAACCCTACCCGAAGTCGGCGGTGCTAAGACCGATATATATCGTAAGCGCTATCGCGCATCCGATAAAAGCCATACCCTCAAAGAAGTTAGCCAGGCTAAACCACCCGCTTTGAGTTCCGCGGGATAGGACGAACTCTATATCGGTCTCTTCGCCGCTTTTCAGTACGACCGTACTCTCCAATGCAGTATAACCGTCCAGGTATACGCCGACGGAGTATTCGCCGGCCGGCAAAACCAAACCATCGGTTGGCGAAACGCCGACGTACTTCGAGTCCACTGCAACGATGGCTCCAGGCGGTTCGGTCTTTACGTTCAACTCGGCCTGCTCTTCAGGTATATCTGCACGTATATCCGACGGACTTTCGGCTCCCGGTTCGGCGGCGAGGGTAACGAACGGAGTCAGAACTACGAGCACCGATAACGCTACGTTAAATAAACAACCCACGACCTACCTCCGCTAAATCAATTACTGTTATTTACCGTTTCAACGTACTAACAAGTTTGGATATCCAGCGGAGACGTTAAAACGCTCTAATCCCAGAGCCCGACCCGCTGTTCCTCGACGGCGAACTCGCCGCATTTCGGACATTTATGAACCCACTCCTCGTCTTCGAACCGGACCCACTCCTCGCCGTCGCAGGCTTCGAGGGCGGCGCCGCAGGCACGGCACGCGGCCTCGTCATCTTCGATTTCCGACGCAGACGCCGCGTAAAACTCCTCGCAATCGGGGCAGTACGCCAGGGCGTAATACGCGCCCGGCGTCTTACCGCCGCCGATGAACAGGTTCTCGGTCTTATACCCGCATTCGGCGCACTCGTACTCCATTATCGCGCCGGCAAGGGCGGGAAAAGCGCCGGCTAACAAAACCGTTATAACCGCCGCCGTTTTCACTACGTAATACCTCCCGTCCTCTTTCGTAAACTAAACCGTTATTTCAAATACCCGAGTCCTTTCAACTCTTCTCGGCGTTCAGCGTCAATTCCTATCTCGGCCGTCCCACCGAGGCCCTTTGCTTCGGCGTCAATTACCGCCGCCCACTCGTCTAACGGTCCGCGGTAGCGCTCGAATAAAGATACGTCCGGTTCGGCGACGATATCGTCGGGCCCTATATCTATCCTCATATCTCTCATAACGTAAGCGTATTCCGAGGGACCCGACCGCGTCAACGTGTACGGTCGGATGCGCGCCGATTTATAAGTCGGGTCCACGGATAATCTATCAATAAAAATAAACTCTTCGTCGTAAACCTCGGCCGAACCTTCGACAATAGCCAATAAACTTTTTCCCGACATACCCGCCGGCGCATCAGCTCCGACGTAATCGAGCACCGTCGGCATAATATCTATTAAAGACACCGGGCGTTTGGATACGCCGGGTTTCACGCCGGGTAAATATATCATCATCGGTATCGAAATGACCTCGTCGTAGTGGGTTTTGCCGTGGCCGTATTTCCCGTGTTCGAAGAACTCTTCGCCGTGGTCGGCCGTAATGATAATTATCGAGTTCTCGTAAAGGCCGGATACTTCGATGACGTCGAAGACCTTTTTCAGACTTTCGTCTACGTACCTCACTTCCGCTTCGTACAGGGGTACCAACCATTCGCGGTCGCCGGGGACGAGATCTTCCTCGTACGTACTATACAAGAAACCGAGACGGAGCGCTTCGTCTACGAACTCGGGCGACCCTTTCACGTACTTGCGCGGCGGCGTCAGCGGCGTATGTGGGTCTAAGTAGTGAGCCCAGACGAAAAACGGGCGGTCCCGGTCTCTGGAGAGAGATGAAACCAACCTGTTCGTCAACCATTCCGTGGAATCCTCCACCGGAAAGTTAGTGTAGTTGGGAACTACGGTGTCGCGAACGCGCTTGAAAAACCGATATACGGTAGTTCTTTTAAACGCCAACAGCGGTACGATATCACCGTACTCGACGTAGCGATCGAAGCCCCGATTAAAACCGAGTTCACCGTATAAAATCTGGTTCGCTACGTATCCCTCGGTCTCATAGCCGTGGCTTTTTAAAACCTCGGCCAGCATTACGACGTTCTCGTTCCCGATATGCGTAGTGTCGGCGCCGTGGACCGTCGGGTAGCGGGAGCTGTTCATCGTGAACATCGACGGTATCGTCCACGGATTATTGGTACACGCTTCCTCGAAGCGGAGCGACCGCGCGGCGAACGCGTCCAGGTTGGGCGTATCGACATTGCCGGGTTTGTACGCCGAGACCCGGTCCTGACGGAGGGCGTCTATAGTAATAATGATGACGTTAGGTCCACCTATCGGGTCGGACTTCGATATTCCCCCCTCAGGATTATATAAAGTGAAGCCGCTTATGACCGAAACTGCGCTGATGACCGAAAAGCCAAGTACCGCCCGGACGGCTTTTTTTCCAGATACCGCCCCTGCGAACTTCGAGCCCAAGGCGATACCGGCGACGATAAGGCCGAACACGGTTACGAACATCACCGCGTTTACGGCAAGACTAATGGGTGTCATAAAGTTAGGTAGGGCCGACATATTTACCGGGACGGCTACAAGAAAAAATACGAGAAACGCGGCGGCCGGCCAAAAAACTACGAACCAACGCTTCTCTGCCGGGAATTTACGCCCACGTTCGGTAAGGCTGTAAAGTAGTAATAATACGGCGAAAAATACAGCGGCAATAATAACGACGAAGAAATTCGCGACCGTATTCTGCGCGAAGAAATTAATTACCGCTAAAAAACCTCCCGTCAAGTAACTGCCTGCGGCCGCGTTATATATAGTATCGCCCAGAGCAGCTATCGAAGCGATAACGAACGCGGTCAGGAAAAAGGTCAATAGTTTATAGGAATGGGTCTTCATACGGCTCGTACGTCCAAATGTTTTTACAAAGGTTCAGTCGGATACGGATTATACGGGTCGGTAAAGGAAAACGATATAATAAAGTTAGCGCGAAGAATTAACCCGTTTCGTATGACCTACCGAAGGGCGTTACCATTGAAATCGCGCTTACGATATACCGAATATAATGGACCGATACCGTCGAAAAAATCTAGAAATAACCCAAAGCCTTAAACATCTCGGTCCGGTCCGATTCGCCTACTCCTTTGCCGGGAACGGCAGGGCCTTCGCGTAACCCTTCGTATGTCGTGATACGGCGAACCGGGTGTTCTTCCATCCAATCGCCGTTTATTGCCTCGATTAATATCTCCCCGTACATATCGTCCGCAACCGGAAACCCGAGAAGGTATAATACGGTCGGCGCTATGTCGAAAACGTCGGCGCCGTCAAGTTTGTTTCCGGGAACAACCGGCCCACCGGCCATAATAACGACGCCTTTAGGCGGCGGTATCGTATCGTGAATACCGGTGATATGACCGGTTCCACGTATCTTCCCGTATTGATACCGCACCCACGGAACCGTCGTAAAACCGTGGTCCGAAATTACGATGACTACCGTACTCTCGTCCGCGTAGTCCAAGATATCGGCTATTAAACGGTCGTTGAATTCGTACGTTCTTTCGACAACGGAACTCCACTTACGCCTATCTTCTTCCGCCCCTAAACCAACCTCTTCCCGGAAACCCCAGTGAGGATGTCCGATAACGTCTATCGAATTAAAATAAACCATAGTCAATTGCGGGCCCACTTTATCGAATAATTCGGCCGTCGCCGAGGCGTAAACTAAATCGGTCCAATACGCCTTTAAGGACGACTCCTCTTTGAACAGAGGAACCGAAGACGAACCCGTCAAATCTTCCCGCATCAAAACCCTCGCGTCTTCCTTACCGACCGGAGGTTCCGATATATATTCGAATAGCCCAGCCGGATAGGTAACGTCTGCGGGCGATACTCCCACGTCGCTTTCGTCGTAGGCCAAATATAAATAATCCGAGACGAAAGCGCCCTCGACGGTGTCGGGCGGCGTGGACGGAAACCAATCCACGACCAATACCGGTAAACCGTACGCCGACACTACTTCCCAAACGGCCTCCGCGCGTCTCGAGTCGTTGAAATAAGGCGCGCGGTTCGTGAGTCCCAGGCTTTCCAATTCGACCAGGCCATTATAGCCGGGAAACACCGTCGCCGGTTTGGACGACCCCTTAAAAGAAAATCGCTCGTAATCTACGATTCCGTGGTCTCTCGGTAATTTACCCGTCGCGATAGAGCTCCATATTACCGGCGAATACGTGGGTGTTATGCTGCCCAGCTCGCCCCAAGAACCCCGTTCGCGTAAGTTTCCGACAGCAGGCAAACGGCCCTCCTCTATCAAAGGACCCGCAACGTCCCACGTAGCGCCGTCAATGCCGACAACCATAACCTTTAAGCCCGTTTCATCCCTGGAGAACACCGGCGGTTCCCTCGTTTTATCCGGGGGCCGCAACGCGTTGTAAAAAAAACATATCGGGAAAATTAGCGCGAGAGCGACGAAAACACCCGGTATAAAATACTTGCGCGTTATAGCGTTGAACACATTTTTATCGGCGGCGACGGACGACAGAATTACAACGGCGGCTATAGCAAAAAACCATTTATAGGCACCGGCCAGGACGAAGCTAAAAGACGGGACGCACAGGCGGTATATAGCCAAGTTCGCCGAAAACAGCCCGAACAGAAATAAAAGAATTACCGCAACCGAGACGCGTAAAGCGAAACCCTTTTCGACCGACCAGCGAAATAGAGACGGGATAATAAACGCGCACAAACCCCCGGCGACAGCCAGTATTGCGGTCGGCGTCAAGTAAAAACCGACTACTATCGCCGCGACGGCTAAAGGCCCGAACGAAAAATCGACGAGATGGGGATTAAACAAAACGATTAGCCCCAGCTCGCCCACCCCGAAAAGTAGCCCGGCGATTAATAAAGCAAATGCAACCCGAAAAGCCGTTTTCGCCCTGCTTAACCTTAGCATATCTTCCATCGTCT
>CBDUXC010000093.1:0-7087 GCA_965371065.1 uncultured bacterium | reverse complement strand
CCCATACCTGGTCACCATTGTCCGCGCGATATTGGTCGCCTGCTCCAGGTCGTTCTCCGCGCCGTTGCCGTAACTCTCAAGGACATCGACCAATAAACCGGCTCCGTGGTCGAACTCGTCGGCCCGGATTTTCGCGAACAACATCCTATTACGAAGCAGAACCTCTCGGTTGAGGTCCGTTTTCGGGGCCGTGGTCGCTTTCAACGTAGTGCCGGTCAACTTCATAGCTTTTAACGGGTAGTCTCGAGACCGTAGTCGCGGATATATTCGGCTTCCGTACCGTACATAAGGTTACAACCGACGGTTTTATCTCCCAAGCGCGTTCCGTCTACGTCTGTAAAGACCTTAAAAAGCTCGGCGATGTTTAATATCGGTATCAGCAAAAACAGGTTTCTTACGAACGAGTGTATCGCGTTCGCCGGCCGGGCGTCGTGCCCGTGGACGACTTTGAGTCCCATTACTCGCTTTCCTATACTGGCGCCGCCGAAGCCGTCGCGGAAAAAGAAGTACAGTAGCGCGACGACGCCGAAAGTTATGTAGGCGGTCGCTCGATAAGTTTCCTGTTCGGGGCCGGGCGCCAGCGGGTTCATACCGGCTATAGTCATCACGATTAAAACGCCCAGAAACGCGACGGAGATAAACCCGAAGTCTATGACCTGAGCGACCAGTCGCTTTACCGGCGAGGGCCTGGTCGGCTCGAACGTTTTCACTTCTTCCCGTTCGATAGCGATAGGTTCTTCTTTTACGGGTTTTCGTTCAACAGCGGGGCGTTCGACCGGTTTCGGTTCGGGTAATACCTCGGCGGCGGGTGCCGTCGGGGCCGGCGGGATTTCGACAATGTCTCCCGGTGCCGCCGGGCCGGCCGGCATGATTGTCGGAACCGTACCTTCCGGCGTTTCGAGACCGGTTACCGCGGGACCCGTGTCCGGCGGCGCTACCGCCATGGGCGTAGGTTCATCCGTCGGTGGCGGAAACGCTTCGGGCAAGGGTACTATCTCCGGTGGGGGTCCCATCGTCGTCGCTTCGGCTTTTACCACGGGCTCCGGAAACGACGGTACCTCCTTCGGCGCGGCCGTTTCAGGTATGGGCGGGGCCGGGACGAATACTTCGGGTTCAGGCGCTGGTTCGGCCGGGGCCGCTCCTGCCTCAAAAAAATCGGCGAACTCGTTTGTTTCGTTCAACGAAACCCATTGTTTACCGTCAGGGTCCCATAAGCGGTCGTCCGGCGTCAGTTCGCCGGCGGTTATCAACCGCGACACGTCGGAAAAAAGTATCGGACCGATACGTACGCCGCCTTTCGCAACGTGATACGACGCGCCCGGCGCCGTAACCCCGACGAAACAACTTCCGAAAACGGGATGGCGGCGGGCTTCGACCCACTTGGATTTAGCTTCGTCCCATACGAAGTGATTGCCCCGGAAGCGCCCTTTTTCGATTTCCTTCAATATCATTTTATGCGGGAACGGCCCGCCGGTTTTCCCGTCGACGTTTATAATGAATTCGTCCCCCGACTCGGTTTCGCCGAATAAATTCGCGATATCAGGGAAGTCCCTTATTGCTATCCATTGATTACCCGCGTCGTCCCAGACCTGGTCGAAGAGGGTCAACGTCCCGTTCTCGATCATCCGCTCGATTTCGTTGACCTCGACGGGGCCTTTGCGCGTTCCTCTAACGTGTAGAAAATACGGCATACTAACCTCCGCCGTACAGGCTGTTACCGGATGGGTTACCTTTTCAATAAAACTGCGCCCGAGAGGAATCGAACCTCCGGCCAACGGATTAGGAATCCGTTGCTCTATCCGCTGAGCTACGGGCGCTTAAGCGTACTTCAATTATACACAGCCCCGTAAGTCTTTGCAACATTTAATTTTCCGGCGTCGCTTCGCGGAAGCTTTACCGGCGATTACCGTCTTCGTTGACGCGCAAAACGCGGGCCGTCCGGCCCGCGGTGTTTGGTTTTTTACGTGTGCCGAACGTTCCGTCCGCTACCCCTTCTTCCCGATTAACTTTTCCACGGCCCCTTTGCCGTCTCTCCGGCGACGAGCGTTGTCGCCGCCGTCCCGATAGTGCGCCAGGGCCGCGCTTCGGTCCCCGGGTCGTTATCGTCGCCGTCGCAAGCGTCCAGGAGCACCAACAACGCCGCGGTAAGCGCGGCAAGCGCTATTGAAACTATCGCTTTTCTCATTGGCTATCTTCCGTTCCATCGTCGCTAAGTTCTTCCTCAACGGGTCCGAGCGTCCCTTCCTCCCACAGCGGTATCATCGTCTTGTCGAAGACGACGTATATCATCGCGAAGGATTCGGCGGGGACGCCGTTCTGGAGCGCAGGTTTGAACTTCCACTGTCGAGCCGCGGCCAAGGCCGCTTCGTCGAAGCCCGGGCCGCCGGAGTTGAAGACGGACGCGCCGGTTATGTTCCCGGCATCGTCTATCATCACCCGGACGATGACCTTGACGTCCAGCCCTTCCTCGTAACGTTCGGGCGGGTATTCAGGTTCCACCTCCTCTATCACCTCGGGCGAAACCCACGTCTCCGACGCGACCACGGCCGGCTCGTCGAACTCCATAGCTTCGTCCGCCGCGGCGCACTCGTCGGCGCTCGCGGCCGGTAAAATGAGCACGGCAACCACGGGCGCCGCGGCTGTCAAAAACCTACGCGACATTACGCGCTTCTATATCCCGCCGAGGATGAACGGAACTTCATCGCCGCCGAAGAAGACGACCTTGGCGTTAGGCGACATCGAGACGTGCTCGGCCACTTCCAGGCTCTTCCACTTCAGCAGGTCCCCCGTCAGCGACTCGGCGACGGTCAACTGGAAGTCCCGGATGCCTGACGCCTCGATACGCTTCCGCTCGGCCTCTTTCTCTTCCTGGAGCAGGACGTACTCCATCCGCTCGGCTTCCTGCTCGGCTTCTTTCTTCCGGTCTATCGCCTCGGTAACCCGCGGCGGCAGCTTCACGTTCCTGAGGTTGACCGTAACGCAGCGGACGCCGTTTTTGATGAGCAGCGTATCCGCGAGCTCTTCAATATCCAGGCCGACCTTGGCACGCCTTTCGCTGTACATCTCCGCCGCGCTGTACCGTGCCGATATATCCCGGATAGCGCGCCTTACTTCCGGCCGGACGTAGTCGCGTTCGAACTGCACCGGACCGCTGTAAACCTTGTGCCCGATTATCCACGACGCTTTTTCGGCGATAATTCTGTACTGGACACTGATGTCCATCTTGAGGGTCATACCCTCGTTGGAGAGCACGTCGATGGAGTCGTCGCCGTAAACCGCCCCTTCGCCGGCGACGATGCTCATCGTGTAAACTTGCTCCTTAATCGAAATGAGCATTACGTTCGCCAGCGGGTTCTTTATGTGGAAACCGCTGGGCAATTCGGTGTCGTAAACTTTACCGAAGAATATCACCACGCCCACGTTCCCCGGCGGAACCACGACCGTCAGCGCCAGCCCCATAAAGAGGACGGCCATCACGATGCCGACCAGGCCGCCGGTCTTGAGCCCGGCCGATTTGGCGGGTAACGACGCGACCAGTACTACCGCCCCGCCGACGCCCACGAACAAACCAAGGAAAAACAGGAAAGGATCCATTACCGCTCCTTTTTTAATCGTTAAACCGCTTTAGTATCCCTTTTGTTATCAGTATATTAATGCCGTCAAATATATAAACTACCTTAATGCGCGACCGCATAAATTATCGCCGCTTTGCCCCCCGGCGCTTGAGCTCCGCGGCGATAAGCTCCTCCAGCGCGCCGCCGAGGACCGCTTCCACGTTCGACGTCTCGTAGTCCGTCCGGTGGTCCTTGACCTTCCGATACGGGTGGAGCACGTACGAGCGTATCTGGTTGCCCCAGGCGATTTCCTTCTTCTCGCCCTTTAGCTTCTCGATGCGCTCCCGCTGTTTCTCCCGCTCCAGCTCGTACAACCGCGACCGGAGTATCGTCATCGCCCGCGCCCGGTTCAGGTGCTGGGACCGCTCGGCCTGGCAGGTCGCGACGATGCCCGTCGGCGTGTGGGTGATGCGGACGGCCGAGTCGGTTACGTTGACGTGCTGGCCGCCCGGCCCGCCGGCCCGGAACGTATCAACGCGGAGGTCCTTCTCGTCTATGACGACCTCTATCTCGTCCGGGACCTTCGGCCAGACCGTAACCTGGACGAACGACGTGTGTCTCTTTCCGGTCTGGTCGAAGGGCGATATGCGGACGAGCCTGTGGACCCCCGTCTCGCAGCTCAGGTACCCGTACGCGTAAGGCCCCTCGACGACGGCCGTTGCCTGACGCACGCCCGCTTCCTCGAAGTACTCGACGTCGGCGATGGTGCAGTCGTACCCGGCGACCTCGGTCCAGCGGGTGTACATCCGAAAGAGCATCTCGGCGAAGTCGGCGGCGTCGGCCCCGCCGGCGCCGGACTTTATCTCCATAATGGCGTCGCCGGCGTCGAACTCGCCGGACAGGTACGTGAGCAGGGAGAAGTCGTCGACGCGCTTCTCGAAGGCGCCAAGTTCCGGTACGAGCTCAGCGAAGAAGTCGTCGCCGCCGGCCTCGCCGGCCAGCTCCCGCATCGCGATTATGTCGCCCAGGGCCTTCTCGATTTCGGTGAAACGTTCCAGCGTCTGCTTCTCGGCGTTCAGGCGGGACAGAAGCGACCTGGCCGCTTCCGGGTCGTCCCAGAGGTCCGGCGCGACGGCTTTCTTCTCCAACTTCGCGACCTTCTCCCCCACTCCGGGGACGTCAAAGGCAATCAGCCAGGTCGACGACCCGGCCCCGGAGCTCGCTTATCCGTTCGTCTATCTCGTGGAGTTCTATCTCGGCCATATCACGCGGGCGCTCACGCCCGAAGCGGAATCTAACATAAACGGGCGGGCGGGGCAAGGGAATACGGGCGGGCGCTTACCCCATAACTTATACCGCCGGATTCATCCGGTACAACCGGCCTTAGTTGCCGGCGGTGCTTAACCCGCCGCAGGCAATTCTGAATCAGCCTGTGGCTGCCGCGACTTTAGTCGGGGTTATGGAGACAAAGGACGATACTACCCGCCTGAAGCCGGGGTTCTACCCGTTAAAAAACTCCGCCCGTCAAGAACCGCCCGCTGAAGCAGGCCGTATCTACTACAAAGCGCCGACGGGTAAACCCGCCGGTATCATATTTATTTTTTATTGACGCTTCTCCCCTACTATATTATTATGGACGTATGGATATGCCCTTAAACGAACCTTACGGTAATGACCAGCGCCTCAAGCACGCCGTCGAAGCGACCACTTGACACAATCGAGGGTAGCGGCGACTTTCCAGTCGCCGTCGGCGGTCGGGAGACCGCCGCTACCCGCAGGTTGTAAGGTTACAAGCTGTACGGGCTGACCGAGGAGGAGATTGACGCGGTGGAGGGTACGTATTGATACCGCCGGATTAATCCGGCGGTGCTTAACCTGCGGAGCGGCGAACGCCGACTTCAGTCGGCGGTTAGGATAGAATGGAGTACAGAGTTTACATACCTTCTGGGAACAAGTCGCTTACGGCGAAAACGAGCAAGAGTTCGACGGCGGCTTACATACTTTTCTACCATTTCGTATTTCGTACTAAGTGGAATAAAAAAGCGTTCGATGACGACGGCGCGGCGGGCGCATTGATCGAAGTATTTATCGGTATCTGCGATAATAAAGGCTATCAGCTTCTCGGCGCGTCGGTATTACACGACCACGTGCATATAATCGTAAGTCTGAAACCGGACGTTGCACCTTCGGCAGCTGCGAGGTACTTGAAGGGCGTCTCGGCCGGGGAGTTCCATAAAAGGCTTGGCGGAAGCGGTTCGCTTTGGTCTTCCGGCTATTCGGTCGAAGCGGTCGGTCGGAAGAACGTACACCAAGTATTGAGTTACATAGCGCGTCAGGACGACCGCCACGGCACTCTCCCCGGCTGAAGCCGGGGTTCGCGGCCTTCGGCATATTAAGCACCGGCGGGTAAACCCGCCGGTATCAGAGACGGGGACGGCGACGCGGCGAAACACGACCGTATAGTTGGAATAGTGGACGAGATGCTGGATTTGCATACGCGGCTGGCGGCGGCCACGGGCGACGCCGACCGCACGCGCTTCCCTCGGACGTATCGAAGCGGTATATCGGTAGGAGGGCTTATGAAAACGATAATCGTTCTGATCTCTTTACTGTTTTCACTCCCCGCGGCCGGGTACGAGGTCATCTTCCACCAGGGCTTCGAGGGTGAACAGTTCCCGCCGGAGGGGTGGGACGTCTATAATTTTTGGTTATTAAATCCCGGCCACGATTCAAATTCGTGCGTTTGGGCTTACATAACAAGCAGAGAAGACCATTGCCATATAAATTCGCCCGCTATAGAACTGGAAAGCGGCGACGTTTATACGGTTCGTTTCTATTATCAATTCGAGTTTAGCGGATGGATAGATATATGGGCTTCGTTTACCCTCGACGACGAGAATGTTAATTATTTCGATGTTTTTTTTAACCAGACGTCTTATTGGGAAAAAGCAGAATTAACTATCGAGGTCCCTGATACGGCGAACTCCGGTCGCTTCCATATATACGGTTATCCCCATGAATTTGACGCGTGGTTTAAATTATACCTCGACGACTTCTCAGTAATCCACACCGCCACCGGCGTCACGCCCACATCCTTCGGCCACATCAAAGCGGCGTATCGGTAGGAGGGCTTATGAAAACGATAATCGTTCTAATCGCCTTACTGTTTTCACTCCCGGCGGCCGGGTACGAGGTCATCTTCCACCAGGGCTTCGAGGGCGAACAGTTCCCGCCGGACGGGTGGACTTACGGCGGTGCCGGTTCTTTCGAACGAGCCTTTGGTGGTTACGAATCGGAATGGTGCGGGCGGATAATGTCTTTTATGAGCGAGGGTTATGAAGTAGAATCGTGCGATATACCGATAACCGGCGGCGAATTATACGAATTCCGTATTTATTCTTCGGCGAGCGAAGAAAGAGATGGGTATCATTGGGCTGCCGTTTTTTTCGACGAGGGAACTTATTATTCGCTCGGTCTACCCTTCTTCGTACCTGGGTGGTACGACTGGACATTGTTCGCTATACAGGAATACG
>CBDUXC010000092.1:0-7107 GCA_965371065.1 uncultured bacterium | reverse complement strand
GCCGAGGCGCTCAGGTGCTTGAGCTGCGGTATCAGCTCCGAGTGCCTCGAGTGCGTAACCGTGTGTGAGCCCGACGCGATACGCCACTTCGACGTCGAGGAGGTCCTTGAGATTCCGGTGGGCGCGGTGGTACTCGCCGGCGGCTACGAGCCGTTCGACGCGAGGCTGAAGAGCGAGTACGGCTACGGCCGAGTCCCGGACGTGGTTACGTCGATGGAGTTCGAGCGGATGCTTTCGGCCAGCGGGCCCTTCGGCGGGCACTTGCAACGCCCGAGCGACGGGGCCGAGCCGGTCCGCGTCGCGTGGCTCCAGTGCGTCGGCTCGAGGGACACCAAAGTCGACCGTGACTACTGTTCCAGCGTCTGCTGTATGTACGCGACCAAGCAGGCGGTTATCGCCAAAGAGCACTCGGCCGGGGTCGAACCGACGATATTCTTTATGGACATGCGGTCCTACGGCAAGGAGTTCGACAAGTACATCGAGCGGGCCGAAGGGCAGTACGGCGTTCGTTACGTCCGCTGCCGCGTCGATAAGGTCGACCGGGAAGACGGCGAACTCGTCGTGAAGTACGAAGCCGAGACCGGCGAGTTTCAACGCGAACACTTCGATATGGTCGTGCTCAGCGTCGGCCTGGGACCGAAGGCCGAGACGACGGCGCTGTTGAACGAGCTGGGCGTCGAGACCGACGGGTACGGTTTCGTGGCGCCGCCGGCCTTCGAGCCGACGTCCACGTCCCGGCCGGGGGTGTTCGCGGCGGGGGCTCTCGCCGGACCGAAGGATATCCCCGAGTCGGTAACCGAGGCGAGCGCAGCTGCTGCCGCCGCCGGGGCGGTGGTGGCCGAGGCCCGGGCGACTATGCTCGAGGCCCCGGTGTTCCCCGACGAGCGTACCATCGCCGGCGAGCCGCCGCGGGTGGGCGTCTTCATCTGCCACTGCGGGATTAACATCGGCGGCGTCGTCGACGTCCCGACGGTGGTCGAATACGCCGAAACCCTGCCGTACGTGGTCTACAGCGAGCAGAACCTGTTCACCTGTTCGCAGGATACCCAGAAACTCATCGCCGAGAAGATAGAAGAACACGGCCTTAACCGGGTCGTCGTGGCTTCGTGTACGCCCAGGACTCACGAGCCACTCTTCCGGGAGACTCTCCGGGAGGCCGGGCTCAACCCGTATCTCTTCGAGATGGCTAACATCCGTGAGCACTGCTCCTGGGTACATATGGACCGGCCGGACGAGGCCACCGAGAAAGCCAAGGAGCTTGTTAAGATGGCCGTAGCCCGGGCCGTGGGCCTGGAGCCGCTCGCCGACATAGAGCTGCCGGTAACCCAGTCGGCGCTGGTGGTCGGCGGGGGCGTCGCCGGGATGACCGCGGCCCTGTCCCTGGCCGACCAGGGGTTCCCGACGACGCTCGTCGAACGGGAGCAGGAACTGGGCGGCAACGTCCGCTTTATCCACTACACGTTGGAGGGACGGGATACCCAACGGCTTCTGAGGAAACTTGAGGAGCGGGTACGCAACCATAAGAACATAAAGCTATTTACGGGGTCGGAAGCATCTTCGATAAACGGGTTCGTCGGAAACTTCACGGCGGTTATCCGGGCCGGCGACGGGGCCGAAACCGAGGTGGAGGCCGGCGCCGTCGTGGTCGCGACCGGCGCGGCCGAGGCCGAGCACGACGAATACGGCCTGAGTGCGAGCGACCGGGTGATGACCCAGCGGGAGCTCGAACAGAGCCTGGCCGACGGGAAGATACCGTTTAGCGCGAAGCGTGTCGCGATGGTCCACTGCGTCGGCTCCCGGGACGACGAGCACCCTTACTGCTCGCGGACCTGCTGCGTCGAAACCGTCAAGAACGCCCTCAAGGTGAAAGAGCTGAACCCGGAAGCCGAGGTCCTGTGTCTGTATCGGGACCTGAGGACCTACGGCCTGGCCGAGGACTACTATCGGAAAGCGCGGGAAGCGGGCGTGCTGTTCGTGCGGTTCGACCCGGACCGCAAGCCGGCCGTCAAGCCCAACGGCGGTGGTCTGACCGTTACGTTCTATGACTTTATCCTCGGCGATGAGGTCGAGATGGCCGTTGACCTTGTAGCTCTGGCCGAGGGCGCCTGGCCCGACGCGGCGGCCAACAAGAAACTCGCCGAGATGTTGAAGGTCCCGCTGACGGCAGACGGGTTCTTCCTCGAAGCGCATATGAAGCTCCGGCCCGTCGACTTCGCGACCGAGGGCGTATATTTATGCGGGCTGGCCCACGGACCGAAGAGCATCGAGGAGTCCGTCGCCCAGGCGCAGGCGGCCGCGGCGCGCGCCGCGACGGTCCTGGCCCGGGACACGATAACGGCCGAGGGGCGGGTCGCTCGCGTGGACGAGCGGTTATGCGTTGGCTGCGGGATATGCGAATCATTATGTCCGTATATCGCGGTCGAAATAGACGTGGAAAAGGGCATCGCCGTCGTCAACGAGGGGCTGTGTAAGGGTTGCGGGTCCTGCGCCGCCGGGTGTTGGTCCGCGGCCATAGACGTGGCCGGCGTATCAAACGAGCAGTTGCTAGATGCGATTACGGCACTTTAGCCATTGAAATGTAGGGACAGACCTTCAGGTCTGTCCGGTCGCCGAAAGCGATGAAAGACGCCAAAGAAACAGTAAGCAAAGCGACGTAATGGACTTAACGATTATATGCTTAAAATGCGGGAAGGAAACGCCCGAAGGTACCTACTGTATGCATTGCGGCGCGGAATTATCGGAAGGTATGGCGATTGTAGGAGAGAGCTTTAAATACATCCCCTTCTTCGAGAAAGCCCAAGAATTAGAGAAACAGGGTAACGTGGATGAAGCGGTAAAAATATATGAGGATTTGATTAAAGCGAATTCTGGTCTATACCCGCATCATCGTCTCGCTGTTATTTATAGGAAACAGGACGATTTCGAAAACGAATTGCGGGTAATTTTAGACGCTATTAATTCTTGGGCGTTTCGTGAGGACCGTAAACACGTTAGTCGAGATAAAAGGCTTTTCGAATGGTCTGAACGGTTATATAAACTATTATCGAAACGGACTAAAAAGTAAAAGATACGCACTTCGCTCCCTTGAGCGGTAGGTATATGAAGATTAATAAAAAATTCGGCGTTACCGCTTTACCGATAAAGGGAGGAGATATCCGAGATAGAGATATTTACGGCATGGGGGAAGTCGTAATAAAGGGAGGTAGAACGTTTTTAAAATCGGAGACGAAGGGCGACGTTGAGCTAGAAGAAAATACTATTATAGAGGAATGCGATTCTTATTTAGATGCGGAATTACTATTATCGGATATTATATATAGGAATTGCTTAGGACGGGTTATAGACCTATTACAAAGCGGAGAATTACCGGACCCCTTTATTAAACCCGAACCTGGAGTTAAATTCTCGGGGAATCCGCTCCGTTTTTTAGAGAAGAATGTCGGGCCAATAGGTTCGCCTTTAACGTGGAGTAGAGGCAAAAGCAGAGAGAAGATATTGGTTATAATCAAAGTTTGTATCGATAACATTCAAGTATTGATATCGGTAATAAATTTACTTCTATTCGCGAATGATTATACTAAGAAAGTGTTGGGTAAATACGTAGTAGTAGAACTCTACTGGATTTACCAGTTGTTTGGAAAGCTTTCAAAAACGAATCGCGAATACCGGGATAATGAATACGAAGAGTTAAAGAACGCCGTGTTAGATTTAGAAAAGTCGTATAATTTACAAGGTTTACGTGACCAAATCGGGGCTCATATAGATGTAGATATAGGTCTAAGCGACTATATTAAATACTGGAATAACCTAAATATAGATATATTGACTGAATACTACGAACTGCTAGCTAGACACGTATATATAATACTCGAAAAATATTACAGCCCTTTGAAACGCCTATATTTCGACCTTCCGGAGGCGGAGGGTACGAGAGGGCTAAAGGTTTTTCCAAGAGACGGTTATGTGCCTTTTGATAAGTTCGAGATTTAACCGCATATAGGTACTAATATGGACGACGTTAACTTCGAACCCCGCATCCTTGCTATACTCTGCACCTGGTGCAGCTACGCCGGCGCCGACCTGGCCGGCGTGAGCCGGATGCAGTATCCGCCGAACGTGCGGGTGGTGAAGGTCCCGTGTTCCGCGCGGGTCAACCCGCTCTACATAATGCGGGCGCTTCAGGAGGGCTGGGACGGCGTGCTGGTCTCCGGGTGCCACCCGGGCGATTGCCACTACATAGCTGGGAACTACGCGGCCCGGCGCCGCTTCAGCATCTTCCGCGATTTCCTCGACTACGTCGGCGTCGAGCCGGGGCGTGTCAACTTCTCGTGGGTCTCGGCGTCCGAGGGCGCCAAGTTCGCCGAAGTCGTGACGACGGTCGTCGAACGCGTCCGGGAGTTGGGACCGGCCAAGCGGTTGGTTAAAGAGTATTACTGAGGGAGAATTAAGTATGGACGATTTCCGCGAAAGGATTTCGAGCGACCCGGCTGTCTGCAGCGGTAAACCCTGTATTAAAGGTACGCGTATCCCGGTATTTATCGTACTGGGCCTTCTCGCCGCGGGCGAAACTTATAACGGTGTAAAAAAGGCTTATCCGAATATCGACGACGAAGATATTAGCGCGTGTATAAGTTATGCGGCGGTTCTCGCGGAAGAAGAAGCCGGAGTAGTCGGATGAACTTATAGTCCTCGTGGGTCTCGGCGTCCGAGGGCGCCAAGTTCGTCGAGGTTATAACAACTGTCGTCGATAAGGTCCGGGAGCCGGGGCCGGCCGAGCGGCTGATGAAGGAGTATTATTAATCGAAATAATTATTGTCCCGAATTCGGATTAGGAACGGGGAAAACGTCATGAAATCATTTGATTTTCCGGATTTTATACGCGGCCTTCCGGAGGCCGACCTGCCGTTTGAAGGCTTGCGCGGCTGGCTGATGCAAAGCGAGGGTGGGCAGGTGTTGTTCATGGAGGCCGGCGTTGACGCGGCCGTAACCGAGCATTCCCACGGCGACCAATGGGGAATAGTAGTAGATGGAGAGATGGAGCTGACCATTGGCGCCGAAACGGCGATTTACCGGCGCGGCGACTCCTACTGTATCGCCGCCGGAGTAAAGCACGGCGCACGCTTGTTCGCCGGGTTCAAAGCCCTGGACTACTTCAAGGACCCGGACCGTTATCAGGTACGTAAATAAGTGGTAATCGCTGTTAGGCGAGGCGGGCGACGTACGCCGCCTTAGAGGGTGCGGGCGACGTTCACCCGGAAACGGGAGGCAGAAAACGGGAAATAAAAAGATAACCGACTTCATAAGTGAAGGATTCTGGCGAAAGTGCCTGGCCAGGCCGAAAAAAGAGGGAGTAGCCGAGGTTCTTCGCGAGGTTTGCGACTACGTAGTAAACGCGCTTTCGGAGAGAGTCGACAAGGTGGAAGAGAGGGGTAAAAGCGAGGGGTTGGCGTTCTTCGCCGAGGGGCGGGAGATACTGCTTATCAACAACGGCATCAAGTTCTTACGGATATACGTTCACCCACCCGCCCGCGCGGCCTTCGACCCGGACGCGGAGTTCGACGTCGAGAGGTTTCGGTTCTGGGATAGCTCGTACCGAAAGACGACGGGGAAGTACGTCGGGATGACCGTCTGGGTGTCGGAGAAGAAGCACTTGCCGGGGGTTAAAGAGGTTATAAATAGTATTCCGAAAACAATGGAAGATATCTAATTTGTAAGGTAAGATATCGGACCCTTAATCTTCGGTTTACGGGCCGAATAAAGCGTAAGGAGCGTATATGAAAGCGCTTAACGAATTATATGGCGTTATTACCCTCGTTGTGGTAGTATTATCGTTAACAGCTTTCGACGGCGTAAACGTCCCGGCCGTAGCGGAAGAGAACCCGGCGAACGAGCCGGACCGAGCCGAAGCGGCCGAGACCTATGCCGACCCGCCGGAATGCCCCGATCGCCCGCTTTGCGAGAAAACTAAGGCGGGAACCGGTTGTTGTACTGGCATAGAGCTGACTGAAGCGGCCGTGGCTCCCGACGAATACGTCGAGTGCGGGGAATGCGGTTCTAACACGAACGTTATCCCGATAGTATACGGACACCCAGGCCCTGAGCTACGAGAGGCCGCTGAACGCGGCGAAGTGTTTCTGGGCGGTTGCGTCATTACCGAAGACGATCCGTTGTGGTACTGTAGGGACTGTGAACATAGCTGGTAAAAGAGCAATCTGAATATACCTAAAAAGGAACCTTAAATGAAAATACTTCTCGTTTCGCCGAAGTACCCGGATACTTTCTGGAGTTTTAAATACGCGCTGAGATTTACGCCGGCTAAGAAAACGACGCACCCGCCGCTCGGGTTGTTGACCGTTGCGGCGATGTTTCCCGAGGAGTGGGAGAAAAAACTCGTCGACTTGAACATAACGGTCTTGAAAGACAGCGACCTCTTGTGGGCCGATTACGTCTTTATCAGCGCGATGCACATCCAGAAAGCGTCCGTCGATGAGATAATCGCCCGGTGCCGGGACGCGGACGTGAAAATCGTGGCCGGCGGTACGTACTTTACAACCAGCGGCGACGAGTTCGAAGAAGTAGACCATCTGATACTTAACGAGGCCGAGATTACGTTTCCGCCGTTTTTGGACGATCTGAAGAACGGGCGTGCAAAACGTGTTTATAGGTCCGACCGATTCGCGGACTTACGGACGACGCCCGTCCCGGCGTGGGAACTGGTAGATATGCGTAAATACGTGTCGATGAGCGTACAGTTTTCACGAGGTTGTCCGTTCGACTGCGATTTCTGCGATATCACTAAACTTTACGGCCGCAGTCCGAGAACTAAGACCAAAGAGCAAGTAATAGCGGAGTTGGAGTACCTGTACGAACAAGGTTGGCGCGCCGGAGTGTTTTTCGTCGACGATAACTTTATCGCTAACAGGCGGGAGCTGAAAAATGAACTTTTACCGGCCGTCATCGAATGGATGGAGGAAAAAGGCCGTCCGTTCTCGTTTGTGACGCAGGCATCCATAGACCTTTCCGACGACGAAGAACTTATGCGCTCGATGGCCGAGACAGGATTCGACGGCGTGTTCGTCGGTATCGAAACGCCGAGCGAGGAAGGTT
>CBDUXC010000091.1:0-7144 GCA_965371065.1 uncultured bacterium | reverse complement strand
CTTACTTCGGCGCCCTCGATTACGCCCGAGATAACAGATTACGCCTTTGGTTCCTGGGAGAGAGAGATTGGAAATCCCTTGATAAACGCTTGACTTCGAACGCTAAGGTTTACATACCCCAAATGGAAGAATGCGTAACGGAGATGTATCGGGTTTTGAAAACGGGTAAGTACTGCGTTTTGGTGTTGGGCGATGTTTCAAGAAACGGCAAGACGAAAGATACCGCCGCCGTTATCGCGGGTATCGCGGTTCGGGTTTCGGACGGGAGGTTGAATGTTGTTGACCTTATTTACGACGAAATACCCGACGATAGACGTTCTCGCCGCCGAACGAAAACGACTAAAACTGAAAAAGTGTTGGTTCTTTATAAATCCGGTTAAGCCGTTTTAAGCTAGGACTTAATTATGAAGATCTTTCTTAAAATACCGGTTATCTTCGCCGCTGCCCTGGCGGTCGCCGGATGCGCCCGCGACGCGACGTTCCCGGTTTACGGATTCGCCGGCGAAGCCCCCTGGCATACTTTAATCGGCGCCGATGACGACGCGTACGAAGTCGGCGACATGGTTACCGTAAAGGGTAAATACTATACCGGCGGGACCGACGGCGGTTCGGTAATAGTCCTGGAGATATCGGAAACCACGGACGCCGAGACCGAAATACTGGAGGCGTACCCGATACTACAAAGGCGTTTCTTCCTGAACAAGTTCGAAGTTGAGGAAGACGACGTAACCGTAGCCGAGGTAACCGGCAACGTAATCGCAGACGACGTCTACCACTACGCGTATCTGCTCGACGTGCTCTCGGTCGAAGCGGCGGACGAACCGGAAATCGACGAGACCGTAGTCCGCGCCGACCTGGCCGACGCGGCCGACGTAATAAGGCGGATAGAACTGGACGAGATAACCGGGCACTTACACCATCAGTACAACGATGGTTATGAGATAATCGCCGACCCGGCCGCGGCCGAAATAACGTGGGCCGGGACCGACTATGACGGCGGCTGGACTGTTATCAAGGCCGCGCTCGAGCGACTTCCGCCGTACGAAAGCCCGCAGTTATACCGGGAGCTGGACGCGTATCTCGTATATCCGGAAGACGGCGGCGACTGCCTTTGGGCGGTAGTCTGCGTCGGCGGGTACTTCCTGGAGTAACCGCGGATAACCGTGAAGTAACTTTTGCAATTCTCGGCCCTTTGTGATATAAGGGGGCTGTAACGTCCGCGAACGAGACTAACCGAAAAACCTCTTTGATTTAAGGTGGTATTTATGAAGAAGGTAGCGATATCGATGTTAATCGTGGCGGTTGTGGCCGCCGCGGCGCCGCGCATAGCAAGCGTCGTACTTGTGCACGCGACGACGCGGGCCGATATCAACCGGCTTATGGACCTCGGTTACGACGTGGATACCTGCCGCAAGCCGACGCCCGAGGGCGTCGAGGTCTATATCGAACCGGAACGGCTGCCGGAGTTGGAAGCCGACGGGTTTACGTACGAGGTGCTCTGGGCCGACAGCCGTGACGAGATACTGCCGAACGTTTTGTACGACGGGCCGCTGTACGACGGTACTCGGGACCTGCCCTTCGACCATTACTATACGGTGGAGGAAGCCAACGACGCCCTCGATTATATTCATAGCGTAATCCCCGGCGTTTCTGAAATACATACGATCGGGTATTCGGTCGAGGATAGGCCGATAAAGGCGATAAAAATAACGGATAACCCGGGCGTCGAAGAGGTCGAACCCGAAGTCCGGTTGGTCGGCGCGCACCACGGCAACGAGAAAATATCGTACATGATCCTGTTCTACTTCCTCCAGCGGCTGGCGAACGAGTACAACAGTCCACTATCCAGCGATTTCACGCGGTTGGTTAATAATACCGAGTTGTGGGTCGTCCCGATGATGAACCCCGACGGCGTTTACAATAACCAGAGGTATAACGCCAACTGGGTGGACGTGAACAGGGATTACTCGTATATGTGGGACGGTTCCGGCGGAAGCCCGTCGCCCTTCTCACAGCCTGAGACCTGTGCGATTCGGGATATGTCGCTCTCGTCGGCGAACACCTTTGTAGTAAGCCATAGCTACCACGCAGGCGCCGAGTGCGTTAACTATATCTGGAACTACGTTAAGATGGGCCCGCCCGACTATGTTACTCCGCCGAACCACGATTTTATACTTGAGTTGAGTAACATATACGTGGACGCCGACGGTTATTATACTTGGATTACCAACGGCGGCGACTGGTACTATACCCACGGCGACTGTAACGATTGGTCTATGGGCGAGCAGGGTGACCTGGACGATACGATCGAGGTCAGTAACAGTAAAACGCCGCCCGCCGGCCAAATAATCACATGGTCTCAAAGAAACGACGACGGTATTCTTCAGACTTTATTAATGCCCCTCGACTACGGTTTCCAGGGGGTCGTTACCGACGCCGATACGGACGAACCGCTGGACGCGGAAGTATATTGCAATAACTCCGAAATCGACTGGTTCGCGTTTACGGACCCGGCTAAGGGCGACTACTACTGGCCGGTGATGCCGGGGACGTACTCGATAACTGCGAGCGCCGAAGGGTACCCATCAGTCGATATAGATGGCATCGTGGTGAACGAGGGAAGCCCGACTATCGTAAATATCCAGATGTGGCACGATACGACCGACGGCGAGGTTACGGATTTTAAAGTGATCAGTAAAGAACGTGATATCGTTTTAAGTTGGTCCGCGGAAGAAAGCGCCGCCGGGTGGAACCTGTACCGTTGTAAGATAACCGACGGCCCGGCGGAACCTTTACCGGAGCTTGTAAACGGTGGCTTGATTTCGGGGACGTCGCCTTACCGTTACACCGACGCGAGCGTACGGGCGGGGAAGTGGCGGTATCGGCTGGAAGCCGTCGACGTCGGAGGTATGTCTGTGGTCGTCGCCGAGACGACGCTGGACCATAACCCGGGCGCCAGACCGTACGTCTTCGCTCTGGCGCAGAACGCGCCCAACCCGAGCGGCGGAAGTACCGCGTTCGGTTTTTCGGTTCCCGAAGCGACTCACGCGGAACTGTCGGTCTACGACCTGGCGGGGCGCCGGGTAACCACCGTCTTCGCCGGCGAGGCCGAAGCGGGCGAGAACCGGGTCGACTTCGACGCGACGACGCTCAGCCCCGGCGTTTATCTGTATCGCCTAACCGCCGGCGGCGAAACGGCCGTGAAGAAGATGGTGATTGTGGATTAAGAAGATGGACAATAAAACAAACTTATCGGCGGGAACGAACCCCGCCTTTTCTATTTACTATATATAGCCCGCGTTTCCCGTTGCAACGCGCCGTCCGTTTGTTATAATCGCGCCGACTATGGCGTACGCGCCGAGGCCGATAGACGACCGGGACGAGTGGGACCGTATCGTTAGAAGCTTTCCCGAGTACTCGATCACCCATTCGTACGACTGGGGCGAGTTGAAGGGCGCCTTCGGCTGGCGCCCGTTTCGGGTCGCGGTCTTCGGCGGAGATACGGCGATCGGCGCGGCCCAGGTGCTGGCGCGACGTATCCCGGTCCTGGGCGGCTCGCTTCTCTATGCGCCCAGAGGTTTTCTGTGCGACTATACGAACGCCGAAGTCGTCGAGGCGTTGGTCGACGCGGCCGGCGAGTTCGCCCGCGAAGTCGGCGCCGTGATGTTCAAGGTCGAGCCGATGGTCCCGGCCGACGGCGACGTTTCAACCCTTATCGCGTTGGGCTTCAAACCGACCCACAAGGGCGTTCAGCCGAAGACGACCCTGGCGCTGGACCTTACCCAAACAGAGGACGAGCTTCTCGCCGGGATGCACCGGCGGACCCGCTACAATGCGCGGCTTGCGCTCCGCAAGGGCGTGGAGATTACCGACGGGAACGACGACGAGCACCTGGACGCGTTCTACAGGATGCTCGAGGAGACCAGTGAACGTAAGCACTTCCTTGTCCACAACCGGGACTACTACGACCGTATACTCGAGCTCTTCGGGCCGACCGGACGTATTTTTCTTGCGCGGTACGAGGATACGGTCATTTCCGGCGCGTTCGTCCTTCGCTTCGGGAAGTACGCGTACTATTCGTACGGCGCGAGCCGCCGGGAACACGCCAAGACCAAATCCACCCAGGCGGTTCAGTGGGCGGCGATAAGGTGGGCTAAAGAGAGCGGTTGCGAGGTTTATGACTTCTGGGGCGTACCCGAGGCCCCGGCGCCGAACCACCCGCTCTACGGCGTCTATAAGTTCAAGACCGGCTTCGGCGGCGACGTCGTAAAGTACGTCGGCGCCTTTGATTTGCCGCTCAAACCGCTCAAGTACCGCCTGGTCGCGGCGGCTCTGGAGCTTCAATCTATGTGGCGAAACGTTATCGCGAGGGGGACAATAATAGACCCTATGGGGAACTAAGAGGGGAGTAACTATATGAAAACGCTGTGGATATACGCAACGGTGTTCGTTTTCGCGCTGGCGCTGTTCGCGTTCGTCGGCTGCGGCGGCAAGGACGAACTGGACGAGGTAGAAGGCGAGTTCGAGGAGTACGAGGAAGGCGTCGCCGGCGGACCCGAGTACGAGGGCGAGACCGCCGTCGTATCGGCGGGTCCCCTTAACTTACGGTCCCGGCCGAGTCTCGGCGGGTCCGTCGTCGTGCAGCTGGACGCCGGCGAGGCGCTGGTCGTTCTCGACCGTTCCGACGAGCAGGAGACGATAGATAACGTAGCCGACTACTGGTACCAGGTCCGGACCGACGACGGCGACGAAGGTTGGGTTTTCGGTGCGTTCATAAACGTCGGCGGCGCGCCGACGGCCGCGGGCGAACCGGTCGAGCGGGCGAAGGAAGTGGACGTAAGCATTAACGCGGCCGACGAGCCCGGATGGTCCGCCGCCGATTATTTCGCCGAAGGCAAGAAACTCCACGACGCCGAGCGCCACGACGACGCGCTACCGTATCTAAAGAGAGCGATCGAGTTGAAGCCGGAGAAAGGCGATTACCACTTCTACCTGGCTTATTCCCTGCAGGAGCTTGGGCGCAACGCCGAAGCGGCGTCCGAGTACGAGGAGTGTATCGAGTACAAGCCCGACGACTTCTGGGCGCACAACAACCTGGGTCTGGCTTGCATCCACTCCGGGCAACCGGCGCGGGCGATAGAGGCGCTCGAGAAGGCTGTAACCCTGGACCCGGCGGGGAGTACCGACAAGGAAGCGGCCCGGGACATCGCCCGGCGGAACCTTGCGGTCGCTTACGAAATGAACGGGCAACCGGCCAGGGCTGACGAGATACGCGATAAGTACAACCTGTAAGGACGGACGATAGCAAAAGAGACCGGCCGGATGTTCGCGTTCTCTCTCGTTAGCCCGGCGCTTTCGAACTTCTTCCGGGACCGGCGAATCGAGACGCCCACGTAAAGCCTTTGCTTAGATTCGGTTACATAATCGCTTTCTCCGCCGTAGCGGCGGTTCTCGTTGCGGGGTGCGCCAAGGTGGGCGCCCCGCCGGGCGAGGAGGAGCTGGAGGACGACCGGCCGCCGTCGCTCACGAAAGTAAAAGCGGTGGACGCCAACCACGTCGAGGTTTACTTCGACGAGGCGATCGACGTAATCGCGGCCCTGAACGAAGAGCACTATCGGATAACGACCGCCGCCGGCGAGGAGGAGCTCCCGGTACGCGCCGTCGTCTCGGCCGGCCGCGCCGACGGCGTTATACTCGTTACCGACGCCCAGGAGCCGGGCGCCCGCTACGAGCTCGTGGTCCGCAACGTCCGTGACGAGGCCGGCGGGAACCCGATAGAGACGAACAACCGCAAGACTTTTAACGGTTCGTCCCGGGCCGACAAGAAGGAACCGGCCGTCGCCGGTAGCTACCCGCCCGACGGCGCCGAGGGCGTCGGACTCCGGCTCGAGGTTCGGGTGATGTTCAACGACGCGATGGACGCCGCTACCCTGCGGGACGCGATAACCCTGACCGACGACCTAGGCCGGGACGTTCCGGGCGAGGTAACGCCCGGCGTTATGAGCGTTTCGTTCCGCCCGGCCGAGAAGCTCGACTACGAGACGGTCTATACGATAACGGTGGCCGACACGTGCGCCGACGTGGCCGGGAACCCGTTGTACAAGGGCGCGCGCCTGGGTTTCGAGACGGCGCCCGACACGTTAGAGGGAACGCTGGTCGGTCGGGTGGTCGCCGCCGAGGAGGGTCTGGATGTCGGCGGCGCCGAAGTGTCGTTAACCCTTACGCCCGGGCTCGGGCGTGAAAGCGAATTCGTCGCGGCTTTCACGACGACCGACGACGACGGGTACTTCCGTTTGGACGGTGTCGCGCCCAACACCGAAGCGTCGCCGACGTACTACTTGCTGGTGCGTAAACCCGTATCGGGCGACGAGGAGCTCGTCGGCGCGTACGACCCGGACCGCGACGGCGACGCCAACGCCCTGCCCGAGTTCACCGGCGGCGAACGGCTAGACAATATAACGCTCTATCTCGGTAGACCGGATAAGGAAGGGCCGGTCGTTCCCGAAATAGTATTCTCGCCGAACCCGACCGACGGGCAAACCGGGGCGTATATCACCGCCCGAGTGTCGGACCCGGAGGGCCGGGCCGAAATAACCGGCGCCGAGTTCTTCGTGGACGCGCCGGCCAGCGACGGGACCGGAATACCGCTGGCGCCGGTCGGCGCCGTGTGGGGTACGGCGCCGTCGGCCGTAGTTGAACGGTACGTAACGGACCTGAAGGAGGCCGGCGCCGGAAAGAAGGGCGAGCATACCGTCTACGTCCACGCCCGGGACTCGGCCGGGAACTGGGGCGACTTCTTCGAGTACGCGATTAACGTGTCCGGGAAACCGAAGGGAGCTCGAAAGCTCTCGGGTACCGTTTACTTCGAGTTGGATCCGGTCGAGAAGGCGATAGTCGCCGCGTACGCCGACGGCGCCGAGTACCCGGCCGCCGTCGTCCAGACCGACGACGATGGCGAATACGAGATAAAGGGGCTGGCGCCCGGCCACTATCGGGTTCGGGCGTTTCTGGACGAGGACGAGGACGCCGGGTGGGGCCGGGCCGAACCGGCCGGTACGGCGGAAGAGACGGTGGAACTGCGGTCGCACGACGCCGAGGGCGTGGACGTTATTCTGACGTACGTTCCGGCGATAACGGCCGCCAA
>CBDUXC010000090.1:0-7145 GCA_965371065.1 uncultured bacterium | reverse complement strand
CGGGTTTACTCGGCGTAAGTCGGCGGCGGTGTACCTGTAGATTGTTCGGTCGCCGTCGCGTTTCACCGTCGGCGCCGGTGCGCCGCGGACCCTGTGAAAATAGAACTTGCGGTTGTTGGGGACGATTAGCGTGTATTCGGACCGGAGGGTGCTGTTCTCTTTCCCGAAGATGAAGGTGTCGCCGAAGTAATCGGCGAAGATGTTCTTCCCCGTGTCGCTGACCCGGTACTCGAAGTCGATAGTGTCGCCGGGGGCCAGGTTGGGCATCGCGATAACCTTGTTTTTTACGCTGTAGTAGAGCCGGCTCCAGACGTCGTAGACGTCCGATTCGTAAACGTCGGTGGCCGTAATCTCGTCGCCGTCGGCTTTGATGACGGCGGTACGGAGCAGCTCTACCGATTCCGAGTCGGGCGTATAAGTTATGTACAACCGCCGGAACTTCTCGGCGCCGTCGCGGGTGAGTATCTTGATGACCTGGTGAACGGTCCGCGATTTCGTGCCGTTGGGATAGACTTCGACGGTCTTCTGGTCCAGCAGGTGGACCGCCGAATCCCGGGGGTAGTACGAATCGCCGGGGTACTCGGCCAGCAACTTATACGCGTCCAGGCGGTACTCTTCCGCCGCTTCGTCCGTAGGTTCCAGGTAGTCGAGGTAATCGGCGAGCCACGGGTAGTTGTGCTTATACTCAATCGCGAGGTTGTAGACGCGCTTGGCGTCGGCCGTTCGCCCCATCTTATCGAGGGTCAATCCCTTGTAAGCTAGGGCGAAGTAGTCCTCCGGGCAAACGGCGAGTCCCTCGTCGTACCACGCCAGGGCCTCGTCGTACCGGCCGTGGACGTCGGCGGTGTAACCGAGGGTCCGCCGTGATTCGATGTCGTACGGGTCGAGGGCGATTACTTCGGCGCCGAGAGCCGCCGCTTCATCGTAGCGGCCCATATCGAGTAATAGGAAGTATATCTGGTCGTGGACGAAGCTCTCGGTCCGGTCCAGGTCGTACGCGCGCCGGAACTCGGCTAAGGCCTTATCGAGCGATTCGTACTCTTTATAGTATAACCCCAGGACGATCCGAGCGTAGACGTAGTCGGGGTACTCGGCGAGTATCTCTTCGGCGGTCGCTTTAGCTTTGTAGCCCCAGCCGTCTTCCCAATCTATTTTGGCCAAGTACTGTTTTGGCGCGACGTACGAAGGGTTGACGGAAAGCGCCGCGTCCAGCCAATCCCGGGCGTTTTCGGGCCGGTCCAGGTTCACGTAGTACTTGCCGATTTCGAGCTGCGCTTCAGCGTGGTCCGGCGCAAGTGCCACCGTTTTCTCGAACTCGGCCCGGGACTTGTTCTCGTCCGGCTCGAACAACCCTGCGAAGTAATGAAAATCGGCGTAACCC
Organism: uncultured bacterium; assembly: GCA_965371065.1. Taxonomy (GTDB): domain Bacteria; phylum RBG-13-66-14; class B26-G2; order WVWN01. The sequence goes on along the minus strand of CBDUXC010000090.1, from coordinate 5,764 downwards.
GGCCGCAGTTGAGCCGCTGTCAGCGCCAGCGTCTTCGGCACCTCGTCGGTCCTGTCGGCGTCGCCGTAAAGTTGGTGAAGCATCGCAGCGTAATAATAGACGAACGCGTTTTCACTCCCGGCTATAACCAGGTTATCCCAATGGACCCGGGCGTTTTCGAAGCCGCCTGTTTCGCCGGGCCGGACGGCCGTCGTGCGTTTAGCCGCGATTAGCGCCGCCGACTCAGCCGAATAAGTCAGGTCGTTTACGGGTCCGCCGGCGCCGTTCAGGAACCTGCACCCGACGTTCCATCCGACGTCGTCGCCGCAGAGTTTTATCATCAAGAGGTTATCGCCCGTTTTAAGGTGAACCGGGGCGATATCCTGGTCGAAGTATCCGTCGCGGTACGCGTCGTTCTCGGCGATGAGTTCGCCGTTGAGCCAAGCTTTATATGCCCCCGCCGTACCGATAGAGATGTAACCGGTCCGTTCGTCCGGCGACCGGACCGAAGTAACGAGATACGCGCAGCCGAAGTCTTCGGGCCGCATCATCCGGCGCAGGTCCAGGAAACCGTCCGGCGGGCGATAGGGGATACGACGCCATGTTACTGGTCGCTCCTTGCCGTCGTACGCCGCCGATAGAACCAGCTCGGTTTCCGGCGGATAGGGTTCATCGAAACCCGACTTACCTTCGTTGTCGAAGGGGCCGATTACCATCCAGTCGTCGACGGGGTTGAACCGCGCCGGAGCCGATTCGGCCCTCCCGGTTTCGCCCCGCTTCGTATACAGATAATGCAAGTAAATGCTCGCGCGCCCGGCCAGGTAAGGAGCTCGTTCGTCTATAGAAAGGTTTTCAAGGGCTACGACGAAATCGTCGTACCGATTGGTGTTCTCGAGCAGAACCGACGCGCGATGAAGATATATCTCGGCAACCGGGTTTTCGGGATAGTTGGAGAACAGCTCGATATACGCGGCTACGGCCTCGTCGTAATCACCCAGGATCTCGCAAGCGCGGCCGTAACCCTCAAGGACGGCTTCGGGCGGTGGTTGGGACCCGCCGGATAGGGCCAATTCGAACGTTCCCCGGGCCGCCCGGACGTCTCCCTCGTCCATTAAGTAATACCAGCCCCGGGCGGTCAGCTCTTCCGGCGTACGGGCTTCGTCGACTAACGAACCGTCGCTTATTAGCCCTTCGCGCGGTACGTAGCCGGCCGCGGACGAAGCGACCGTCAGAAACAAACCGACGGCTAATAATAATTTGACGTTATTTATCGTCATAGCATTCCGGGCGGGTTGGCGGCGAAACGTTGTGAAAAACCGCCGTACGGCGTTGGACCGCCGGGACGGCAGTTTATTACCCATGGAAGCGTCTCTTATTCTGTTTCGGCGAACTCGGCCTTGATCGAGCCCATCGACATATCCTGGACGGTGGAAGCCGCTACGAGTACTACCACCGTAAGCCCCAGGATAACTGCTATGATAATCGCTATTTTTTTACTCATAAGACCTCCGAATCTGATTATACCGTTTATACCGTTTCCGGTTATTATTCGTAAGTTCAACCGCCGTTACGTTACATAATAGCCTATTATTCGGGATTTTTCAACGCTTTTTTCGGATATTTATCGCTTCTTCTATAAAGCCTTCGAGTATTTCCGCGTGGCGGCGCCAGCCGTAGTTCTCTTTAACGTGCGTTTCGGCAAAAGCACCCATCGTTTCTCTCTTCCCGGAATCGGCGGCTAATTCGGCCAGGGCTTCGGCGTAAGCCGCCGGTTCGCCCGGTTTTACGAGTATACCGCCGCGGCCCGGCGGTACTATCTCGTCCAGGACGGGGTAGTCGGCCGTAACCACCGGAAGACCGCTGGCCGCGTACTCGAGTACTTTCGTTGGCGCCCAGAAGAAGCCGAATTTCTCGAGCGGCGGGTAGTAAACGTCGTTAAATGGGGCCAGCCCGGCGTCGGCCGCCGCCATCAAATAAGGCAACTGCTTATGGGGTTGTCGCCCCAGGAAGACGGCCGCGTCGCTCAGTCCGGCGTCGGCAACCTGTTCAACGATGTCGGAACGGAGCGGCCCGTCGCCGGCTAGTATGAACCTGACGTTAGGTACCCGCTTCGTCGTCTCGGTTATTATCGCCGGTAGGTCGGCGACGCCCTGCCACGGGTGAAACGACCCCACAAAAAAGACGGTGAAGGAGCCCTCCAGGTTTAATCGCTTCCGTATAGCTCGTGTTTCTTTACTCTCGCGCAGGGAACCGCCGAAAGCGTCTTCGTCCACGCCCCAGAGTATTTTCCGGGCCCGGGCCCGGCATATCGGGCGTACGATGTTCGGGTTGGGCGCAAAAGCGATATCGGCCCGTTTGAACTGGGCATCCACCCAGAGTTCCAGCGCCCGGCCGACGAGCTTCCCCTCGACGTTCCAGCGGAGGTAAACTTCCTCAAGATGGGGACTGTTAACCTCCAGAAGCAGGGGCGCGCCCGTTATCTTCGCCGCGAGCGTCCCGAGGCCGTTGAGCGTCAGGAAACGCTCCATTATTGCGTCGTAGCGGCGCCCGAGTATATGCGGTAGGAGCCACGAGGCCCGCAGGTCGCACTTGACGCCTACCCCCGCGCCGATGCGCATACGGGCCCGGAATATGTCCACGCCGTCGAGGCGTTCGCGGGCCGTTTTGCCGGGCGCGGCGGCGGAAATTAACGTAACCGAGTGTCCTCGTCGTGCCAGGCCGCGGGCTACTTCCCACGTGTGGACGGCGCCGGCGTGGTCGGCGGGTACGTCTTCGTTGGATATGTACAGTCTCCGCATAGGCTATAGTTTGATTCTGTATATCTCGACCGTCGGCCCGGGTCGTCCGGCTCCGCTGATGGTCGCGAGCAACTTACCCCGTTCGCGTAAAAACCGAGCGTATCGCTCGTCCCACTCGTTGAGCGACGTGCCGGGCGGCTTGGCCTGTTCAGCGAAGAACCGTACGTCGTCGGGGACGCACCTTATTGCGTATTCGACGTCTAACGTATCCAGGTCGTCTTGCATTTCGACGAGATAGACGTCGTACGTCGGTTCCCCGAAGGGATACGCGGGGTCGGCCAGCAGCCGGGCTATACGTTCGCCGCCGCCGAGCCCTTCGATGCGGCGGTATTTCCCTGTCCGCTCGAGCGATTTACGGTTCGGCCAAATATACGGCGACGTAACGTCCGGCTCTACGGCTTCCGTTAGTATCGACGCGCCCGTCGGTATCGTGTCCTCGATATACGCGAGCGCCAATGTACGGCTGTCTCCGCGGTTTTCCCGGGCGACCAGTTTCACGTCGCCGAAAGTTACGACGAGGAGTATAAGCGTAATAAATATCGCGGAGACGTAACCGAACACCGGACCTGCTCTGTTTTTCGCCGAGCGGTACAGCTCCGCCGCTAAAACGCCGGCGGCTATCGCGAACGCGGGGAACAGGGGCAGCAAGTGCCGGGGCGGGAGGGGCCGCGGTATCGCCGTTAGGATGAACGACAACGCGAGCAGACCGACGACTAACCCGGCCCCTTTAAACCGCCGGACGACGCACCATAACAATCCGGCGCCGCCGAATATGAAGAGCGGCCACGATATACCCAATGGTAGAGTCGTAGTTACGAGGTAGATAGGGTCCGATTTGAACGCGGCCATACCCGGGCGCGCGAGCATTGCCGACAAATCTGCCGTAAATGTCGGAAAGTCCAATACGGCGAAAGGACACGCTATTACGAAACCGATAACTGAACCACCGCATACGAACGCGATACTCTTTAAACCGCCTGGGCGCGTACCTTTTATGAAGAAACATAAACCGGCGAGCGGGATTATATACAGTACGGCGTGATACTTCGACGCGATCGCGAAGCCGAGCAATAACCCGGCGAACGCCGCTCTTTTCCATCCGCTTTTGGCCGTCCCGCTGGCGGACACGGCCAGCGCGGCGAGAGCCAGGGCCGTCGCCGTCATATCGGGTAGAGCCTGGGCCGACGAGATTATCGCCTGCGGCATCAGGGCGAAGGCGCCGGCGGATATTAAACCGGCTGCCGTCGAGTAGCTGGTGTCGCCGGGTGTATCCGTCCTGTATAAACGTACGGTTATGTAGTAAACCGCCCAGACGGCGAGAAGCCCGAAGGCCGTCGAAAGGAGCCGCGCGAGTAGATAGAATACGGTCGGGTTCGTCCAGTATAGCCGGGCGAACTCGGACGCGGACGAGACCGTTCCCGATATTAAAGCGACGCCGAAATAACCGGCGTAGAGGAGGAAGTCAAGGTAGATTACAGAGCTCCCCGGCCACGTAAAAAGCCCGGGGTTAGGGTTGCCGGCGCCCACGCGCAGGGCCCGCTCGACCACCTGGAACTCGTCGGCCACGTAGTGGTACGGTAGTTGCGCCGGTACCAGCCACAAGCGCAGAGCCGCGGCGGCCAACAGTATGACCGCTAACCCTAAAATGCTAAATAGCTTTTTTCTTACGCCCATACAGTAAACCCTCGGCCGCGAACAGGCCGACGTAAACGAGTAAGAACGCGCAGGTTACGACGAAGCCCGCCGTAAAAGAGCGCGGCATGTAATAGAACCTGACTACGTGGCGGCCCGCCGGCGCTTCGACCGCCCGACCGACTACGTTAGCGCGTACTATCTCCACCGGTTCGCCGTCCAGTTCGGCGCGCCAGCCCGGGTAGTACAGGTCCGAGAAGTATAGGACGGCGGGTGCCGGGCTTTCGTACTCGATAATCGCTTCGTTGTTCGAATACTCGACGATTTCCGCTTCGACCGGGTAGCTAATAGAACCCTTGTCTAAGTCCGCTCGCCGGTCCAGAACGACGTCAAACGCCGGGTCGAACTCGCCATAGAAGATATACTTAATTGCTTTTTCGGTATCTTCTTCGACGTACGCGTTCCCGACCAGGTACGCCCGGGGCGCCGCGTTTTCGTTTACGTAGACCTTGTAGGGTCCCGTCTCGCCCAACAGTCGAACGCCGGCGGCGTTCAGCGGCGTGCGCCGGACGAGATAACGGACGTTAATGGCCGAAAAAGGCGCGAGCGTCGCCGGCGTTGTCTTTACTTGTCTCCCGGCTAAGGGGCCGAGTTCTTCGGTATAAACTTCTTCCAGGGCTAAAAAGTACGCCAGTTGGTTTTTCTCCCGGAGGGACGTCCTGGGGACCGTGCAGTCCAGGCCCCATATAAGATGCGTGTTCTCGTGTATTAATATAAGCCCTAATTGCGTATCGTCCGCGAGCTCGAACCCGGTCGAGAACGTCCGTCCCTGACCCCCGTCGATAATAAACCGGGCCGTCGCCGGTGGTTCCCGCACGTTCCGTACCGGGGTTGTGAGGTTCAAGTCCCGACCGTAGTAGTGGAGGTCCGCGGCCGTTAACAGGACCAATAGGGCAGGTACTACGACTTCGACCGCCGGTTTCTTTTTATAACCGGTCCAGAGAAGTACCGCCGTTCCGACGAAGAACGCCAACTGGACTATATACGGTCCCTGGAGCGGGTTCGCCGCTTCGGCCGCCCGGGCGGTCATCTCTTCGGCTTTAACCCGGTAGGCGGCCAGGGCTTCGTCTTCCGCGTAACCTTCGGCCGCCGCTTCAATGGCTTTTTTTTCGGCCTTTTCGTACGCGAGCTTTTCGACCAAAGGCAGCGAAAGCCGTAAGGTACTTACGGTCCCGACGGCTGTGAGGAGGACGATTAGCCCGGTCCAGAGGTATAGCCGCGTCGGTTTACGTCGGAAGTCGTCGAGGCCCCGGCCCGCCAGGATCGCCAGGGCCATAGTTGCAATGAGCAGGAAT
>CBDUXC010000089.1:0-7160 GCA_965371065.1 uncultured bacterium | reverse complement strand
ATATCTTATTACCTCCGCGTTAATAGTTAGCGATAAGAACTGGTTACCTTACTAATTATACCACTCTAGTAGTAAGCCGCTTATTTGTCAAGAAAAATCCGCTTTTGCGCGGAAAATATTTCGAAAACTTCTTAATCCTCAGCGAACGGTATTCATATATTACTTGAAATATGTTAAATAAGTTATATCGTTTATATTGCGTGTTTATTGTAAAATCCACTATATCGAACCTCACCAAACCGAAACCGGCGTCAAATACATATCTGACACCCTTATTATTACGCGGTAGGCTGAAGCCTACCGTTGTACGCTTCGCCGTTGACGCTCCCCGCCGTAAACGGCGGGGTCTCATACCCACTTGAAGTATAATCACTTACGAATCCCGAGACCGCGTCGTTTACGACGCGGTTCATCACCGACCGAAGGTGTACAACCCCTCGTTTACGGGGGGACGATAAAATAAACCATTTATCGACGGCCTCTTTATGTCCGCCGGGTCTTTGCGCACCGCGCGGGTAAACCCCGCCGGTTCAATTAACGGATTTCGGTCAGCGAATTACCCTTGAATTTCCCGTGTAAAAATCCTATAATCTTATGAAAACTAAGGGATAATAAGGCCCGCCGTAACACGCGATATGCCGAAAAAGAAAAAGCAGAAAACCGCTAACGAAGGCGAGAAACTCTTCGTCGAGAAGGTCAAGCGGACCGTCATTGAGGACGAGATGAAGACCTCGTACCTCGACTACTCGATGTCGGTCATCGTCAGCCGTGCTTTACCCGACGCCCACGACGGCCTGAAGCCGGTCCAGCGCCGTATCATCTACGGGATGCACGAGCTGGGTCTGCAGCCCGGGAAGGGCTACCGCAAAGCCGCCCGGGTCGTCGGCGACGTGATGGGCAAGTACCACCCCCACGGCGACTTATCAATATACGATACGCTCGTCAGAATGGCCCAGGACTTCTCGCTCAGGTACCCGCTGGTGGACGGCCAGGGGAACTTCGGGTCGGTGGACGGCGACGCCGCGGCGGCGATGCGCTACACCGAAACCCGGATGGCGCCGATCACCGCGTCGATGCTCGCCGACATCGAGAAAGCGACGGTGGACTTCGGGCGCAACTTCGACGACACCCTGGACGAGCCGCTGTTAATGCCGGCGCTCTTGCCGAACCTGCTGGTGAACGGCGGCGACGGTATCGCCGTCGGAATGGCGACCAAGATACCGCCGCACAACCTGAACGAAATCGCGGCGGCGATATGTAAGCTCGTGGATAAACCCGATATGCCCGACGATAAGGTCGCGAAACTGGTTACCGGCCCCGATTTCCCGACCGGCGGAATTATCGTCGGCCGCGAAGGGATCGACTCGGCGTACAATACCGGCAAGGGCCGATTGATAGTTCGCGGGCGGGTGGACTTCGAAGAATTGAAGAACGGACGTACGGCGATAATCGTCCACGAGATACCCTACCAGGTGAACAAGACCAAGTTAATCAACGACATCGTCGAGATGGTAAAGTCCAAGAAGACAGAGGGGATTGCGGACCTGCGGGACGAGTCGGACCGGGAAGGGATGCGGCTGGTTATCGAGCTTCGCCGGTCCGCCCAACCGACGCTGGTCCTCAACCAGCTCTACAAGCACACGCAGATGCAGACCACGTACGGCGTGATAATGATCGCGCTGGTGGACGGCGTGCCGCGGACGCTGACGCTAAAGCAAGCCCTGCAGTGTTACATCGACCACCGGTTCGAGGTGGTCGAGCGTCGGACCAAGTTCGACCTGAAGGCCGCCGAAGAAAAAGCCCACATACTCGAAGGGCTGAAAATCGCCCTCGACAACCTGGACGAGGTAATAGAGGTAATCCGGAAGTCGAAAGACGTCCCGACAGCCCGCGACCGGCTGATGAAGAACTTCAAGCTTACCGAAGTCCAGGCCCAGGCGATACTCGACATGCGGCTCGCGCGCCTGACCGGACTGGAGCGGCAGAAGGTCATAGACGAACTGAAGGCGACCAAGAAGATCATCAAAGAACTCAAAGCGATACTTACGGATAAGAAGCGAATATACGGGATAATCAAGGAAGAACTGACGAAGTTGGCCGAGAAGTTCGGCGACGTCCGGCGGACCGAGATAGTTCCGGGCGAAGAGGACGAATTCTCTCTCGAGGACCTCATCGAAGAAAAGGAAGTAGCGATCACGCTAACCCACGAGGGCTATATTAAAAGGACCCCGCTTTCAGTTTACAGGACTCAGGGTCGGGGGACCAGGGGCGTGGCCGGCGCCAGCGCCGGCAAGGGCGACGACTTCGTCGAGCGCCTTTTCGTCGCCAACACGCACCATTATCTTCTCTTCTTCACCGATGCCGGGAAGTGCTACTGGCTTAAGGTGTATAACATCCCGGAGGGCACGCGGACGGCCCGGGGCCGGAGCGTAACCAACCTGCTGGAGGTAGCCCGGGACGAGCGGATAACCGCGGTAATCCCGATCGCGGACCTGGGGACGAAAGAGACCCTCGTGATGGCCACGGCAGGCGGTATAATTAAAAAAACCCCTTTAGAAGCGTTCAGCCGGCCGAAGCGCGGCGGCATTATCGCATTGCACCTGGATAAAGGCGACCGGCTCGTAGACGTCGAGGTGGACCGGCCGAAGGGCGAGATAATGCTATTTACCGCCGGCGGCCAGGCGCTCCGGTTTAAATCATCGAAAGTGCGGACGATGGGCCGGACCGCCCGCGGCGTTATCGGCATCAAGTTCAAGATGAAAAACGACCGTGTCGTCGCGATGGCCGTACCGGAAAAGGAACAGGACATACTGGTAATTACGGAAGGCGGGGCCGGTAAACGAACGCCCCTGAAAGAATACTCGATAAAAGGCCGCGGCGGGATGGGAATTATCACTTTCAAGTCGGTAAAGAAGAGAAACCTGATCGTCGGCGCGGCCGCCGTCTCCGGCGACGAGGACATCGTTCTGATAACCACCGAAGGCGTCCTGAACCGCGTCGCCGTATCGGGCATCTCGACGATGGGCCGCGGGACCCAGGGCGTTCGCGTAATGAAGCTCCCGAAAAACGTAAAAGTCGCGGCGATCGCCTTTACGCGGGAATAGGACAGACGTGAGAGTAGGTATCGGGTACGACATCCACAGTTTTACCGAAGGCCGCCCGCTAATCGTCGGCGGCGTCACCATCCCTTACGAGCGCGGGCTGGCCGGGCACTCCGACGGCGACGTATTATTACACGCTGTCACCGACGCGTTGTTGGGCGCGGCCGCCCTGGGCGATATAGGCACGCACTTCCCCGATACGGACCCGAAGTACGAAGGCGCCGACAGCGCCGAGCTGTTGGCCGACGCGGTCAAGCTCGTAAAAAAAGAAGGCTTCGAGGTAATAAACGTCGATACGATAATAATCGCCGAGGAACCGAAGTTTGCGCCGCACGTCGAGGGAATCCGAAATAGGGTCGCCGGTATCCTTGACGTAGGAACGTCCGCCGTTTCGGTTAAAGCGACTACTAACGAAGGTCTCGGCGCGGTCGGGGCCGGCGAAGCTATCGCGGCGTGGTGTGTAGCGGGGATAGCCGAACGGTAGTTAACGACCCGGCGTTAACTTAAACGCTAAGTGCATGACAAGCCGACCCCGAGTCGGCCTTCGCTTTTTATGAACGTATTGACCGCCGGTGAGCCGTATGGTATTATTCTGCGACACTAGGGTGTAACGTTTTACCCCTCCGATTTTACCGATTACTGTACGGCTAAATACAATCTCAGGCGCTTCAACCGTTTAAGGACATTTATGAAAAGGAAAACGGTAATAACTTGCATAGCCCTCTCGCTGCTATGTCTATTCGCATGCAGCGAAAGCGAACTGGAACAAGTTTCGGTGTGGACGGTTATCGAGATACCCGAGTACGGCGAACCGTCGTTGTTCGCTGTGGACGGGCGGCCGGCGGCGACGCCCTGGGCCGTGGGCGAAAACGGAACCATCCTTACTTACGACGATTACCGTTGGGAAGAGTACGATTTAAGCGTAACCGAATCGTCAATATACGACGTCGACATCTCGTCGGGCTCGAGCGGCTGGGCCGTGGGCGCCGGCGGGACGATGCTGCAGTTCATCAACGACGAATGGCTTACTGCGGCTCCGGTCTGTACGGTGGACCTTTACGCCGTCGCTGTCGACGACCGCAACGGCGGCTGGGCGGTGGGCGACGCCGGGTGTATCCTGCGCTTTGACGGAGCCGTTTGGACAGTCTTCGAGCACAATGCAACTAACGTATCGCTGCACGGCGTCGCGATAGATTCCAACGGCAACGCCTGGGCCGTTGGCGACGCCGGGACGATACTATTATACGATGGCGCGGGTTGGGAATCGGTACCATCGCCTACTACAAATACTTTATACGGCGTCGCCATGATACCCGCGAGCGGTTTAACACCTGCCGAAATCTATATTTGCGGCGACGGCGGCGCTTTCTTCGAATTGACAAACGTAATGTGGTCCAAAATAGATATCGGGACTACCGCCACCCTTCGCGATATAAGCGTTTACGATAACACACGTGGTTTCGTCGTTGGCGAACGCGACTCGCTATATGAAATGACCCAAGAAGGTTGGGTTAAAATCGATATCGACTTCCCCTTAATAGACGAACCTATGAGCCTGAAAGACGTCGTCCTTACGAGCGCAACCGAAGGTTGGGCAGTGGGGAGCAACGGCGTAATACTTCGGTACGGCCCCGCCGAAAACTGGCACGGCGACTATATGAAAAATAAATGGCGCGCGGACGGCGACGAAAAAAAGGAAAGATACAATCCATAAAACGTAGAATCTCGCAACTTACGAATACCTAACGTACGTCTAGCCCGAAATTAAAGCCGCCGAACGGCGGCTTTAGCCATTAAGTAAAACCCGGCTTACCCCCCTAAATAAGCCTTCTGAACGTCCTCGTCTTCAAGTAAATTCGCCGAAGTGTCGTGCAGAACGACTTTACCCGTTTCCATAACGTAACCGCGGTGGCTTACGTCGAGAGCCATAGCCGCGTTTTGTTCGACCAAAAAAACAGTTATGCCTTCGCCGTTGATGCGCTTAATAGTCGCGAAGATATCTTCCACGATTTTCGGCGCGAGGCCGAGCGACGGTTCGTCGAGCAAGAGCAGCCGAGGTTCGGCCATCAGAGACCGGGCGATAGCCAGCATTTGTTGTTCGCCGCCTGAAAGGGTACCGCCTTTCTGACCGCGGCGCTCCTTGAGAATCGGGAACAGTTCGAACACGTGGGCCAGGGTCCCGGCGTCCGGTTTGTGCCGGCGGAACGCACCCATCTCGAGGTTTTCCTGGACGGACATCCTGGGGAATATCCGACGCCCTTCCGGCACCTGGACTATTCCCTTCGCGACTATACCGTCGGCGCTCATATCGGTTACGTCTACGCCGTCGAAATACTTCTTGCCTTTTTTTGGCTTGAGAATCCCCGAGATAGTCATCAATGTCGTGGACTTGCCAGCGCCGTTCGCACCTATCAGGCAGACTATTTCACCCTCCCCGACTTCGACGGTAACGCTTTTCAAGGCCTCGATCTGACCGTAGGAAACGTAAACGTCGTCCAGCTTAAATAAAGCTCCGTCCTCTTGCGTCTTAACCACGAATCCTACTCCGGGTGTCCTACGGGTATTATATACAACGGTAAGTACCGGTCGTCCAGGTCTAATACCGACCGGATCGAATCGTCGTCGAAAGCCCCCACGGTGACACCGCCCAACCCTAAAGCGACCGCGGCCAACAATATGTTCTGCGCTACGTGGCCGGTTTCAAGCACACAATACCGCTCGGCGCTTCCGCCGTATTTGGCGGCGGTAACGGCGGGTTTCGCGACGATAACGATAATGACGGGCGCGTCGCCCACGGCCGTTTGGCTCAACGCGGCGGTTTTCAGCTCGTCCCGTACGTCAGATTCGGATAGAACCACGAGGGTTTCGGTCTCCGGTTCGTACCGGCCCACGCCCGACGAGTCGCAAACATACAACGTAATCGGGTAGAGGGCCCCGGCCGACGGCGCGGCTCTGTAACCGCGAACCGGGTCCGTTATCCCCTGCCCGGCCCAGAGGAGACGCGCCAGTTCATCCTCGGTCAACGGCGTATCCGTGAACGACCGTACCGAGCGCCGGGCGGCTATGACGTCGAAAATCGGCGGACCGTCTTCCTCGCCCGGTTGCAGTTCAACGGTTTCCGAGTTTCCAGCGTCGTCGGGTGAGTCGCCGACGGCGCTGTCGTTGCTATGAGTACAACCGACAGGGTACGCGATACCTGCGATTATGAATATGACGGCCGCATACAAACGCCGGCACATTAGTGTTCCCTCCCGAGATAAGCTTCTATTACCTTCGGGTCTTTTTGGATTTCTTCGGGCGTCCCGTCGGCGATTTTAACGCCGTGGTCGAACACCGCCACCCTCTCGCAAACTCCCATCACCATCTTCATATCGTGCTCGATAAGAATGATAGTAACGCCGCGTTCGCGGATGTCCTTCAATAACGACATCAGCTCCTTCGTCTCTGCCGGGTTCAAGCCTGCCGCCGGTTCGTCCAGTAGCAGTATTTCGGGTTCGGTTACGAGCGCGCGTGCGATTTCGAGGCGCCTTTGGCTGCCGTACGGGAGGTTGGCGGCTTTATACTCTTCGAAACCGTCGAGGCCGACGAAGCTTATCGTTATCTCGGCCCGTTCACGAATATGCTTTTCGTCGCGGCGCTTCCGCGGCGTCCCGAAGACGGCATCTACGAAACCGGTCCGGGAAAGGAGGTGCGCCCCGACCTCGACATTTTCCAGCGCCGTCATCTGCGGAAAAAGGTTAATGGACTGGAATGTCCGCTTGAAGCCGAGGGCCGCAATTTTGTCGGGGCGCAGGCTACCTCTGGGTGCTTTGATAAAACCGAATACGGTAAACGCGCCGGCGACCAAAATACCCGCTGCGACGGTCGCGAACCGGGGAAGCGCGGCTTTGTAAAACAGGTATATACCGCCGAATGTTACGAACACGCCGCCGACGGCGTACCAGGGAAGCCACCACGCCTTCGTCTTCGGTTTCGCGATAACTCTGCCCTTGTACTTGACCGTACCCACCGTCGGGTCGTAAATGCCGGTAACAACGTTGTAGAAGGTCGTTTTACCCG
>CBDUXC010000088.1:0-7215 GCA_965371065.1 uncultured bacterium | reverse complement strand
CCTCGCCGACGCGTCTCACCGCGCCCACGGCGCAGCCGCGTTCGGCGACGTACTCGAGATGCTGGCGTGGTCCCGGGGCGCGCCCAAAATCGAACGCCTGGTCGAACTGAGCGGCATCCCGGGCGTATACGTCCCGGCGTTGGACAAAGAACCGCCGGCCCCCGTCAGAGCGAAGTCCCTGGACGGTTTTCCGGCTTCGCCGCCGATTATCACGCCCCAAGCCGGTTTCGGCGATACGGTCCTGCTCGAGCCTATCCGCGGCTGCTCAAGAAGGTGCAGATTCTGTTTAATCGGCAACGCCGGCGGACCCGTCAGGGTCAGGCGATTGGACGTCCTTTTAGACGAAACATATAAAGCCCGAGGTTTGACAAAAAAAGTTTCGCTTATCGGGTCGGCGATTTCCGACTATCCCGGTATAAACGAACTGGTTAACGCGCTGGCCGACGACGATTATCTCGTGTCCGCAAGTTCGTTGAGCCTTACGTCGGTTACGGAAGGACTGCTGAATGGCATCGCGAAGTCCGGCCAGCGGTCGGTTACGTTCGCGCCCGAAGCCGCGACCGACCGCATGCGGTCGGCGGTGGGTAAACCGCTTCCCGACGGACGTATCGAAGAAGTGTTGAGCGAAACGGCGGACGCCGGCTTCCGTGCGGTAAAGCTTTATTACCTGGTTGGATTACCCGACGAGGCCGACGAAGACGCCGAAGCCGTCGGCGCCGAAGTACGCGCCCTGGCCGACGAGTTCCCTATCCTTCGCTTGGGAGCGTCGGTGAACCCGTTCGTACCGAAGCGCTGGACGCCCTGGGCGAGGAAGCCGGTGGCGCCCGCGAAGGTTATCCGCTCCCAGTTGGAGTTGGTCCGCCGGGCGATCAAGGGACGCGTACGGCTCTCGGCGGGAAGCCCGAACGAAGCCGCCGTCCAAGCTTTACTTTCGCTCGGCGATAGACGCACCGCCGAGTTAATAGCCCGACGAGCCAGGTCACCCCGTCCGTACTCGAGATTAACCGGGTACGAAGCCGAGCTACTGGACGAACTTACGAGCAACTCTTAGCCGACCGGTTACTTCATCTTCGCGCCGAAGAGCAAGGCGAACAGCTCAATCAGGAAGCCCCATACACCGCCGAATACCAGAAAAACGAGGAAATTTTTCAACGCGTTCGGGACATCAAACGCCGGTAATGCGGCCGGCAACGTACCAAGTACGCCTATGATTATACCGTGCAGGAACCAGGGGATACGCCACCGGGAGATACCGATAGCGAAACCGATGAACCCCCTGTTCGCGACGGTCGCGAGGGCGACGAAAGTGGTAAACCCCACCCCGGCGGCGTACTTCCCGCCCAGATAGCAGAGGAGCCCGGCGATAAGCCCCAATATCGTACAAATGACCAACCTTTTGTAAGTCATCTTTTTCCTCCCTGTTTCAAGGTTATCTTAAGTCACCTGAAAATACCATTAACATAAATATAATTCAAGGAAAACGAAGGCCGCCGGCATCCCCGTTTCCTTTTGACATTATTTACGATATGTGGTAGATTGGCCGCCCGTTGCGCCGCCGGGCGGCGCATCTCCATAATATATGAAGGTTGCGCTCGTATATCCTGATTATTCGCCGTCGCAGCACCTGACGACGCCGGCCGAATACGGCTTTTATTCGGAAGGCATCTCCTCAATAGCCGCCGTACTTAACGGCGGCGGCCATAACGTAGCCCTGGTCCATCTAACGATGGTCCCGACCGAAGAGTACTTCATCGAGACGGTCCGCGCCCTGGAACCGGATATCGTCGGTTTCTCCAGCAGGACTACCATCTTCGACGAGGTCCGGCGTCTCGCAGGATACGTCCGCGACACCGTAAATGTACCGACCGTCGTAGGCGGCGTCCACCCGACGATCGCGCCCGAGCTGGTCGCCGAGGCGCCCGAAGTGGACGTAACGTGCGTCGGCGAAGGCGAGACGCCCTTTCTCGAGCTCTGCGACGCGCTGGAAGCCGGCCGCCCTTACGACTCCGTACCCAACCTATGGATTAGCCGCAACGGTAAAATTACTAAGAACGCCGTACGGCCGGCCCTGGAAAACCTGGACGAGCTCCCGGTCCCGGACTACGATATTTACGACGAGAGTATCCTATACTCAATAGGGATATTCACCGGCCCCGTTATGGTCTCCCGCGGGTGCCCGTATATGTGCACATATTGCTGCAACCACCGCATGCGGGACGCCTATCCCAACAGGAAGCGGTACGCGCGCTTCCGTTCGCCGTCAAACGCTATCGAGTACCTGAAAAGATTGCTCAAGCGCTTCCCCAAAACCAAGTACATCAACTTCCTCGATAACATTTTACCGCTCTACGACGACTGGTTCGTCGAGTTCGCGGACCTGTATAAAACAGGAATAGGACTCCCTTACGCTTGCCGGCACCGCTCCAACCTCGTAAACGAGGAGAACGTCGCGAAGCTGGCCGAGTCCGGCTGTTACCTTATCCACTTCGGCGTCGAGAGCGGCAACGAAGAGATAAGAAAGCAAGTCCTCAACCGCCAGACGTCCCAGGAGCAGATAGAGCGGGCTTTCGCCCTGTGCCGCGACTATGGCATCTCGACGCTCACGTACAACATGGTCGGATTGCCCCACGAGGATAAGCCCAAGTTTCTGGATACGGTCAAGCTGAACGCGAAGATACGGCCGAATCGGATGGTCCTTTCCGTCTTCTATCCTTACCCCCACACCGCCCTCCACGACCTGGCCGAGGAAGAAGGGATAATGGCCGAGGATTTCGACTACGAAACCGAGTCGTATCTGGTGCAGCCCGACTTCCCGGTCGCGCAGGTGAACTTCTGTCACAGGTACTTTAGAAGCGCCGTACGATGGTACGTGCTTCTCGGGCGCCTGTCCTTTCCGGGGCGTATAGTAGTCGGACTGACGGACCTCGCTTACGCGTCGCGGTTATTACCCCACAAACTACTCGTAACGGTCGCGGACGTCGCCGGCGGGGCGTACGAGCGGTTCAAACGTTTCGTACGCCGCAGGACCCCCGGCGTTTACCTGTGGTTGAGGGATAAAGCGGTGGGCCGGGGCCGCGCCCGGGCGGACACGAAAACGGAGACCAAACCGATGGAAGCCGAAGAAGCTACGCCGATACCGTAGGGCGAAATGTAAAAACGGGGACGAAAAGTAATGAACGAATCCGAAAAGGAGCTAACGCCGGAAGAACAGAAACAGGCCGACGCGTTCCGCCGCAGGTTGCTGCTCGGTCAGCGGATCGAAAGGCGGATGGCGGCTATAAAACATAAAATCGTCGTCGCCAGCGGCAAAGGCGGCGTAGGGAAGTCGTCTTTCGCAGTAAACGTCGCGGCGGCACTCGCTGAGCGGGGTTACTCCGTTGGTTTCTTCGACGGCGACATCCACGGCCCGGCGGCCGCAAAGTTCTTCGGTATCCTCGACCCGCAGCTCACCGGCGACGGTAAAGCCGTCGATCCGGTCGTTACCGACGGCGGCGTACGGGTGATGTCTATAGCTTTCCTGTTGGAGGAGCCGGAAAAAGCCGTTATCTGGCGCGGGCCGATTAAAATGCAGATGATCGATACGCTCCTGGCCGACGTGAACTGGGGCGAATTGGACTTTCTGATTATCGATACGCCGCCCGGCACGGGCGACGAAATCCTGTCGCTCGCTCAGCGGATACAGGACCTGGACGGCGTGGTTATGATAACTACGCCCCAATCCGCCGCGGTCAACAGCGCCGTCAAGACGATAACCTTCGCCAAGAGCGTTAAAGCGCCGGTGCTGGGGGTCGTCGAAAACATGGGCCCGTTCGCGTGCCCGGACTGCGGCCGGGAGATAAGCCTCTTCGGCTCCGGCGGCGGGGAAAAAGCCTCTCTATCCCAGAACGTCCCGTTCCTCGGGACGATTCCCTTCGACCCGGTTATGGGCGAAGACATAGAAGCCGGGCGAGCGACCGTCGTCGAACGACCGGAAGCGCCGTCGGCAGTCGCCGTCAACCGGATCGTAGATAAGCTCTTGGCGGCGGTAAAAATCGCGGCGAATTAACGACGTATCAACAGGTAACCGGAGTTATATGGGTAAAAACAAAACGAGATTGGCGGTACTCTTCGGCGGTCGCAGCGGCGAACACGAGATATCGGTCATCTCGGCCCGCTCGATGCTCGACGCCGTGGCCGAAGACAGATACGAGGTAATACCGATATATATCACGTCCGACGGCCGGTGGTTTCACTGGGAAGGGTTCGCGACCGGCGGGCCTCCGCCCGACGATACGTTTACGTCCTACCTGCCCGTCGCCGACCCGACGGCCGACGCGTTCCTGCGGAGCGAGGGCGGCGAACACAAACTGCAAGTCGACGTCGTCTTCCCCTTATTACATGGCCCGTACGGCGAAGACGGTACGGTTCAGGGCCTGTTGGAGATGGCCTGCGTGCCGTACGTCGGGTCCGGCGTTCTAGGGTGTTCGCTGGCTATGGACAAGGCAATGTCCAAGACCGTAATGCGCGCCGAAGGTGTCCCGACGGTGGACTTCGTAACGTTGGACCGGGAAATGTACGAAAACGACGGCGCGAAAATCGTCGAACGTATAGAATCGGCGGTAGGGTACCCGATATTCGTGAAGCCCGCCAACCTGGGCTCCAGTATCGGCATTACGAAGGTTCATAAGCGGGACGAACTGGGACCGGCGTTGGGAGACGCGTTCAAGTACGACTCGAAAGCCATCTGCGAGCAGGGCGTCGCCGGCCGGGAACTTGAGTGTTCGGTCCTGGGGAACCTTGAGCCGGAAGCCGCCGAAGTGGGCGAGCTCCGGCCGACGCGCGAATTCTACGACTACGAAGCCAAGTACGTAACTGAGGATACGGAACTCGTTATCCCCGCGCCGATTACGCCGGAAACGCGGGAGCGAGTCCGGGAGTTGGCGGTGAAAGCCTTCGTAGTACACGACTGCCGGGGACTTGCGCGGGTGGACTTTTTCTACCTGGAGGATAAGGACATCGTCCTGGTGAACGAGCTAAACACGATGCCGGGGTTCACACCGATCAGTATGTACCCGAAGTTGTGGGACGCAACCGGTTTAAACTATAGCAATCTTATCGGTAAGCTGGTAGACTTGGCGTTCGAAAACTTCGAGGATAGGAAACGCAATCAAATCAAGTACTCGACCGCGGTCAAGATATAACGGACCGCGCCGAAAACTTCATATGACACATTAACGGAGGTGGCTTTTCTTGCACAGAATATTAACTTTACTGGCTATAACGGCCGGTTCGGCCGCCGCAATGGGCGGCGGCGAAGGCGGCGAAGGCGGCGGGAGCTCGTTCAGTTTCTTTCTACCGATACTCCTGCTTGTCGTTGTCTTCTACTTTTTGGTCCTGCGGCCCCAGCAGAGGAAAGAAAAAGACCGCCGGGCGATGATCGAAGCGGTTAAGAAAGGCGATAAGGTGGTAACCGCCGGCGGACTACGTGGTACTGTCGTTAAAGTGTACGAACAGGAGAAGTTCGCCCGCGTAGAAATCGCGAAAGGCGTTGAGGTGGACGTAGCTCTCGCGAAAATAGAAGCGGTCGCGACCACCGATGCGTTGAAACACCCCCAGCAGAAACTGGAAAAAACAGGCGGTAGGAAAAAGAGGAGATAAAAGCCTTCTCGGCTTACCGACTTAATGAACGGATACAAAGAAATAACCCTGGACGACATCGCAAACGACCCGAAAATACAAGCCTACATAGACGAGGGCGACAGGTCGCTATCGGTACTGGGTTATACCGAACACGGCGCCAAACACTCGACGATAACCGCCGAACGAGCCCGCGAAATAATGCTATCGCTCGGTTACAAAGAGCGACGAACCGAACTGGCGGCCATGGCCGGATACATGCACGACATAGGCAACGCGATCAGCAGGGTATACCACGAACAGATAGGGGCGGCTCTTTCGGCACGTATACTCGAGGATATGGGTATGGACCCGGTCGAAGTCGCGGCCGTTGCGTCGGCGATAGGCAACGACTACGACGAGGGGGCCGAGCCTGTCAGCGCCGTCGGCGCAGCGGTTATGCTCGCCGACAAATCGGACGTACGCCGGGACCGGGTACGCAACCCTTCAAATATCACCTTCGACGTTCACGACAGGGTCAACTACGCGGCGGAATCGGCGGAGATAAACGTAGACCGCGATAAAAAGAGGGTTGCGCTCGATTTAAAAATAGACCCGTCCATCGCTAAAGTAATGGAGTACTTCGAGATATTCGCCGGGCGGATGGCCCTTTGCCGGAAGGCGGTACGTTACCTGGGCTGCAACTTTGAACTGGTAATAAACGATACGGAGATGTTATAAAAGGCGCGGGGGTGACGTAAGTGTTAAAAAAATACGCGCTGTTTTCGATAATCGTTCTAATGACCGTTGGCGTGGGGTGTTCGGCGGGCGAAGACAAACCGGCGGTCGAGGAAGACGAGGACGAGATTATGCAAAAACGGCTCGAGCGAATGGTCGAATCGCAGATAGAGAGCCGCGGCGTAACCGACCCCGCCGTACTGGCCGCGATGCGCAAGACGCCGCGATGGAAGTTCGTTCCCGAGGACCACAAAAACCGGGCGTTCGAAGACAACCCTCTGCCCATCGGCTACGGCCAGACTATATCCCAACCTTACATCGTAGCATACATGACCGAAGCCCTTCTTTTGAAATCGGACGACAGGGTGTTGGAAATCGGCACCGGTTCCGGCTACCAGGCGGCGGTGCTCGCCGAAATAGCCGCCGAGGTCTATACCATCGAGATAATACCTGAGCTGGGCGAGCGCGCCGAGGGGACCCTGAACGAGTTGGGCTACGACAATATACACGTGATGGTCGGCGACGGATATAAGGGCTGGCCGGAACACGCGCCCTTCGACGCGGTCATCTTAACGTGCGCGCCGGACCACATCCCCGAACCGCTACTCGACCAGCTCGCCGACGGCGGGCGACTGGTAATACCCGTCGGCGGAACGTACCCACAGGAGCTTAAGAGGATTACGCGGGTCGGCGACGATTACGAAACCGAGTTCCTTACGTCCGTGCTGTTCGTCCCGATGACGGGCGAAGCCGAGGAGAAGTAACAGGCGCGGTACGACCACGGAGGTGGTAACATTGCTTACCGAAAGAGACGTCGAAATACTGCTGGAAGAGCTGGGGTACGACTACGAGATACTCGGCCCCGGCCTTTGGAACGTGGAC
>CBDUXC010000087.1:0-7239 GCA_965371065.1 uncultured bacterium | reverse complement strand
TTTCTATCCCAAAATATCCTTGATACACGACGGGCCGATACTGCTTAAATAAGCATGCCTTTTCCCCCCAACGGCCGACCTGCCGTACGGTCGGCGTTAGGTCATCTAAATATGAGATTAAACCCGCCGTTTTTCACATTAACCGCCAGTTGGGATACGTACTCGTCCTTCGCATAGGCACGGCTAACGTAACGGTCCACGTAACCCTCGCTGTAGTAGAGTTTCTTGGCGCCGAAGGGGTTGGCGTAGTCCACCCAGAGGCAGATGCGCTGGGCGCCGGCGTCCCGCAACGCGAGATGGCCGCGGCGTATCAGCGCGTGCCCGAGACCCTTTCCTCGCCGCTCCGGGATAACGGCTATGTCCGCGACGACGCCCCAGTTGAAGCCGTCGGCCTCCGGCTCGGAATTCAGATAGTTCCAGGAAACCCCCACCAGTTCGCCGCCGACCTCGGCGACGAATACGTTCTCGGGCTGGTACCATTGCGTATCGAGATAGACCTTGAAGGTCTCCACCGATTCCGGCTCGAACTCGAAGTGCCCCTCGAAGCCGCGGTTGAACGCGTCCACGAACTCGGGCGTCTCCGCCTCCCGGTCAAATCGTCTTATTGTTACCCCTTCCGGCGCGTCCGGTTCCTTTAGCGTCTTCAAGTCGTTCAAATCCATCCGGGCGAAGTAACGGATAAGCTCGTAGCCGTTCCGTTCGGCCGCGCGGGCGTACCACCGTTCTTCTTCGTAGCACCATGTCCGTATTTGGAGCGGTATATCGCCGTAATCTACCGCTATCTCGGCGACCCGCGTTTCGCATCTGGCGAGTATCTCGTCTACGAGCGCGTCTTCGTCCCGCAGCCGCGTAACGACGTTCATATTAATATTGTGCCGGTTTACGTCCTGGTTGCTGTTCCGGCCGACCCGGGCGTATCCGACGGCCGCGTCGCCGTCGAACACCATCAAAATGTCTTTTTCCGGTTCGACCCAGGGGAGGGATAAAGCCGTACGCAAGTCGTCCACAGAATCGACCTGGCCGTGGACGTCCAGCTCGTTTCGCAGCCGCAGGTAGTCAGCGAAGTCCGCTTTGGTGTAGGGTTTGATTTCCATTATTCCGACGCTGTCAAGGATTATTCGATATTTACTCGGAAAACCCGGTCGTCGCCTACGAAGTATATCCTGTCACCGTTCCGCGCCCAGTACGGTGAGTGATCGTACCGCCAGGAGTCGGTGACTTTAACGTATTCCCATCGCTCCACGTCGATGTATCCTATGTTTTTCTTAAACATAGAAATCCATTCGCCGGACATTATTTTTGACCCGTCCGGCGAAAATGCGCCAGCACCCGAAGCCCCGTAAGGCAGAGTTATTATTAAGTAATAACCGGTGATGAGGTCATACATCCGCATTTCGCCGCGGTGTTCCCAATCAAAAGTGTAGCTAATCCCTACTATCGCTGTTGTCAAGTCGTCATCAGCGGTGAACGAAACATCGAAGTTCCAACAATCTGGAGAATCGTCGGGCAGATAGAGTATATCTTCCCGTTCGCCGGTCGCGAAATCGTACGTAAAAGCGTAGAAATCGCCTTCACCTGAAAAACCCGGTCCGTATGGTGACTCTTGTTCAGTCATTAATACGGTCGTACCGTACAACCACGAATGAACCAACGCGCCGTAGTCGAGTTCAATTACAACCGGTTCTCCGCCGTCGGCGGGGATAATAAATGAATCGTCGTAATGGTAGTTGAAACATAATATTTGGTTATCGTCGGGCGAAAGGAAGAATTTAAGTGGTTTTTCGTACCTGTCGAGTAACCAGGTTACGTCGCTTGTCTTTGCGTCGTATACGCCTAACCCTCCTGGTCCGTTCGCGTCATCGTGGTCCCACGCCGTAAATAATATCTTCGATTCGTCGCGGGTTACGGCAATTTCGGTAAATGACATCGGTCCCGGCAAACCGAAAACCGGTTCTATTCGGTCTTCCAGGG
Organism: uncultured bacterium; assembly: GCA_965371065.1. Lineage (GTDB taxonomy): Bacteria > RBG-13-66-14 > B26-G2 > WVWN01. The sequence continues at coordinate 5,268 of CBDUXC010000087.1, read as the reverse complement.
ATTCAATAGGCGAATCGCATCCGTTTGATACTAAAAACAAACTGGCGAAAGATACGATCATTACCGTTCTCTTATTTAACGTAGCCATTAAGCGTTAACCTCAAATAGATAATTCCTATAAACTTTTAGCCGTACAGGTGACCATTAGTACTCGTTAAACTCCAGATGTTACGTAAAATATACCGTTCCATTTGATTCCCGCTTGTGGACGAGGTCGGTAATCTCGTCCACATCCCAAGACGAGCCAAGGTAAGGTTCGGCCCCCACCTTCGGCTTCGCCGCCCGGTCGGACCTAAAGCCGACTGGTCGGACCTAAAGCCGACTGGTCGGGTCTAAAAGTCCGACCCTACAATTACCATCTTCCTCGCGGAGTTGAAAACGCCCGCGTCCATTTTGTAAACGTACACCCCCGGCGCCAACCCCGATACCGCGGCCTCGTGTTCGCCGGCCGCGAGAGTCTCCCTTACGATAGTTGATATTTTACGCCCGCTAACGTCGTAAACGGTCAGCGTGACGTCCGTTTTCTCGGGCAGGTCGAAGGCGATGGTCGCCGTGCCCCGGGCCGGGTTCGGCCGGGATTGATAGAGGGCGTAGGATGTTGGAAGGGCGCCGCTCCACGTACACTCGACCGGTCCGACGGTCTCGCTCGCGCCGCCGGCGTCGAGGGCTTCGAGCCAGTAGCTGAAGGTCGTGCCCTCGGATACGTCGGCGTCGAGATACCGATAAGGCGGTTCGCCGGTTATCGTTTCGGAGTTTACCTTTTTGTGTAAAGCAACGGTTTCGCTGCTACCCGTCGAACGGTATAGATTAAAACCGACGGCCGTGTCGCCCGCGCAATCCCACGTCAGTTCGATTCCCGCGCGGACACTCTCCGCCGCGAACGACGTTACTTCGACGTCGGTCGTATTTTCCGCTTCGCATAAAAGCCAGAACCCCGGGTCCAATTCTACGTTTGTTATCGTACCGCCGATAGTCAGGGAAACGTCGAAGGTTTGGTCCTGTTGAACGTTCCAGACGGTGATTAGCTCCTCGCCGTCGGTCGTCGTGACGAGGAAGTCTATAGGCATCTCGAACACGGGCGTCTCGTCGTCGAGCTCCTGAATCTGGTGGAGGTTTATCGTTATGGCGGTCCGGCCGCCGGCCCGGGTCTCGGCCCAGTCGTATTCGTACTCGGGGTAACCGGCCATGTAGACCCACTCGTCGAAGAACCACTCGAGGCCTGAGCCGTAGTGGTCTTCGGCCGTCGCTTGCAGGTCGTCGGTTATCGTGGTCGAATGGGCGTGCGTCGTATAGTAGTCCTCTACCATCGCGAAGAAGTCGGCGTCGGTGTCGTAAAGGTGCCGCAACATATGGAGCACCCACGCGCCTTTCTCATAAACCGTCGAGCTGAGCATTACGTCCGGGTCGTACATCGGGAACCGGTTAGACGAGTCCTCGGAGAAGTACGAGTTCTTAAAACTCTCCATACGATCGTGGAAATCCTCTTGCCCGTAATGTTCCTCTTTCCACAGGGCGTCGGAGTACGTGCCGAACCCCTCCGAAAGCCAGAAATCCCGCCAATCGGCCAGGCCGACGCTGTCGCCGAACCACATATGTGCCGCTTCGTGGACGTAAAGCCACTCATAGGTCGTACTACCGGGTATAAAGTTTTGGCCGATGGATATGCAGGTCGGGTGTTCCATCCCGCCGCCCAGCGGTACCTCGGCGATGCCGAACTTGGTGTTCTCGTACGGCCAACCGCCGTACGTTTCGGCGAAGAAGTCGACCGCCTCCGGCATATTCGCGAAGGCCGTGGGCGCGTCGCCTACGTCCTCGGGATACAGGGCGTACTCCAATCGTGGACAGCCGTCCGTTAAACTGTTCTGTTGATAAACCACGTAATCGTCTTTGGCGTTCCACGCGATATTATAAGTACATATCGGGTCGAGGAAGCGATACCGATAGGTGGTCAGCTTGCGCCCGACCATCGCGGCGCCCCACTCCGCCGGTACGCCGATTTCGATTTCGCAGCCCTCGTCGGCCTTGTCGCCCGGGTGGTCGTAGCACGGGAACCAGTAGTGGGCGTAGATCGGCCAGGAGACCGCATGGACGACGCCGTTGGACTCGAAGTAAACGCCTTCGTCCGGCTGCCCCGAGTAGTCGAACTCGAGCTGGACGACGTCGCCCGAGTCGTAAGTCTTATCGAGCGTTATGTCCACGACGTCGTCGGCGTGGGCATAAGCCAGCGCCGGGCCGCTCTTGATGCGTACGTTCGATATGGTCATGTCGTCGTGGAGCTGAAGCCCTATTTCGGTAACGCCGTCTTCGGTGAACTCGAGTTTGACGACGCAGTTGCAGTCAAGCGTCTCGGCGGACGTATCCACGTTCAGTTCCATAACGTACTTCAGCACGTCGTAAGTATGGTCAACAGGCGGGTCGTCCGGGACGCCCGGCGGATAGTCCCGCCCGCCGAAGAACGCGTCGGTACGGTGTTGATATTCGTTGGTGATTTCGTTTTGGCCGGCGAGCGCCGGCGACCCTACGGCTATTATTAACGTTATGATTATTAATACGCGGTTCATAATATCCTCCCCGCGAGATGGATTGAATACGGTTCGGTTCCCGTTAAAGCGAGTACCCATATTTACCACTATTCGCCGCTTACGGCAAGGAATAAAGAAGCGGCCTGGTCGGGGGCCGCGAATCTGCGTAGTCATCGTCGTTTATCTTCGTTCTATCTGAACGTTGCCTTGATTTCGCCCAGCGACGCTGGCGCGACAGACGTATGCTCTGGTTTTATACACCAGATATCGTCGTTACCGCTTCTATCGGACTCGAAAGCTATTGTATAACCATCGGGAGACCAAGAAGGAGCCCTATCATCGTTAGGGTTCGTAGTTATCCTAGCCGCCGTACCGCCTTCGGCCGGTATTACCCATATATCACGGTTATCATTTCGGAAAGAATAGAAAGCTATTGTAGACCCGTCGGGCGACCACGAAGGCCGTTCGTCGTCCATCGGGTGAAACGTTAATTCAGTTGGCGTACCACCTGTCGCTTCCACAATCCAAATATCCCAATTAGCGTTCTTTAAAGAAGAATAAGCGATCATCGTCCCGTCAGGAGACCAGGTAGGGTCGGTATCGCCAGCTACGTCATTTGTTATACGCGTTGCAATGCCGCCGGCGGATGGAATTACCCATAAATCGCGGTACCCTGCCCTAGTTGAAGAAAAAGCTATTTTCGAACCATCAGGTGACCAAGCCGGAGCGAAATCCATACCGTAGTCCGTAGTTATTTGCGTTGCGGTCCCTCCCAAAGCCGGGATCGTCCAAATATCCCAATTGCCGCTACGGAGTGAAGAGAACGCGATAGTTGAACCGTCTGGAGACCAAGATGGATAAACATCGCCGTATGCGTACGTAGTTAAACGAGTAGCCTCGCCCCCTGATAAAGGTATCGTCCATATATCGGCGTTTCCGCTCCGGGTAGAACAAAAAGCTAGTTTAGTTCCGTCTGGCGACCACGACGGAGTCCAATCGCTGTTGGGGTCTGTCGTTACCTGCCATAACCAATCGGTCGCATTCGAGGGAGATATGAGAACGTAAATAATTAAAGATAACGGTAGGAGTTTTTTTATCGCTTCAGCGTGCATTTCCCCGACCTCCTTTTTATATTAATGCGATTGTTCACCTTTCATTCCTCCGCCGGGAACAACTCCAGCGAATCCGGGTCCGACATGCCCCAGCCCGGCTCGCCTACAAGTTCGAGGGAGTTCAAGTCCGTATAGCCGACCAGCCCGGCCCCGTTTTCTATCGGGAGCGTGTTGTTGAATGCCTGGGCCAGAGGGTTCCCGGCCACCAGCTCGCCCGGCTCGAGATGCCCGATTACCTTCGACGCGTCGGGTTTTTTGCCCGGCTTCTTACCGTCCTCCGGCGGGTCCTTGTAGTACACGCCCAGGACCTCGACCGGTTCCGTCCCGACGACGCGATAAACGGGGTAGAAGTCGTGGCGTTCGACCCACCACTCCTCGCCGTTCTCCAGGCGTACCTTCTCGGTGCCTATTTCGGAAGTCTCGAGCCATTTGGCGAAGGTCCAGCGGTCCGCCGTCGGCCCGGTTTTATCGGCGTTTCGTTCCGGGTTTTCATACAGGGGCGCGCCGTCGTGTATAGAGACCCGGTCATAAACGTCCGTCGCCGGCCCGGCGCCGGTTTCGTCGGCGCTCGCCGGGACCGCCGCCGCTAAGAGTATAGTAAACATTCCGATCACCGTCGTTTTCATCTTTACCGTTTGCCTTCCGTATGCGGTCAGTTCCGCGCCGCCGCGAAGTAAACCGACGGCGGCCACACGATGTATTGGTCGCCGAACCAGTAAGCGTATCGTTTGAGCCCGGCCGTCGGGTCGAGGAGCACCGTGGGTATCGGCTCCGGCACGTCCGGTACCGCGTACGGTTCGCCGGCCAGCGTGAAGTAGAGGAGAAGCGTCGTTATCGTTCGTCTTATTTCGCGGTTCATATTTTCCGTTTGATGTAGGGCCGTACCTTCAGGTGCGACCGCCGATACGCCTAACTTTACAACCCCAGGTCGTCCGATATTCCCTGCATCGCGCCCACGCATATCTCGACGAAGCGGGGGAGTTCGATGTCCAATTTTTCACAGGCTCGTATCTGGTCCCGGTTCGCGCCGGCGGCGAAGCGCTTTTCGCCGAAGCGCCGCATCACGAAGTCCGCGTCCAGGGACCCGAGCTTCTTGTCCGGGTGCATCAGGGCCGCCGCTACGATGAGCCCGGTCAGCGGGTCCACGGCGTAGAGCGCGACCTCGAAGTCGCCGGTCGGCTCCTTCTTATACGCGTGGGCCCTTATCGCGTCGTAAAACTCGTCGGGGAAACCGCGGTCCTCTAGATACTCGCAGGTGAGCAGCCCGTGGCGTTCGAAGTCGTCTTTCGTCTCCTCGTAGTCCAGGTCGTGGAGCAGTCCGGCCAGGGGCCACAGGCCCTCATCGTCGGCGGTTAGTTCCTCACCCACCGCCCGCATGCATGCCTCGACGGCCAGGCAGTGCTTCACCAGGTTGGCCGTCTTCACCTTCTCCTTTAGGAGCGCGTATGCTTCGTCGCGGGTCATTTCTTAAGTGTGAGTTTGCGTTTAATTAATCGTTTAGAACCGTTCAGTTTTTTGCCTGAACGGACGGTGCTAAGTATTATTATAACATAATTAGCGACGGCTTATTCCCACCACTTACGCTTCTTCCGCTCCTTGTTCTTCTTCTCCTTCAGCCGGTCGCGGCCGGTGAT
>CBDUXC010000086.1:0-7244 GCA_965371065.1 uncultured bacterium | reverse complement strand
TGATGGTACCCTACGGCGACTATATCCGTATCGCCGTCGCGGTCGAGGTCGACGGCCTTCGTAAAACGGCAGCCGGGCAGGTCGTTTTCTACGACATGTTCGGTCCACTCGGTTCCCCGGCCGTCGATATTTTCCCACCAGATTACGGCCCGCGACGGGTCGTCGGTGGACTGGGCCAGGATGTCCGTACGCCCGTCGCAGTTAAGGTCGACGGCCGAAACGGAGAAGAGGCCCGAGGCGTCGGTCGCTACGTCGAACCGGGTCCAGATAGTACCGTCGCCGGTGCCGTTCCGCCACCAGGCGACGACGCCGGCCATCTTGGCCGCCCCGACGATATCGGTATGACCGTCGTTGTCGACGTCGGCGGCCGCGGCCGATATTGCACCTTCGAAACCGGTTACGACGCTGTGCTTCTCGCAACCTTCGCCGGTCCCGTCGTTTTCCCACCAGGCGACTTCGGCCGCGTCCCAGGCAGAGGCGATTACGTCAAGGTATCCGTCGCCGTTCACGTCGGCGGCGTCCACCCACGTGGCGCCGGCGAAGTCGTCGTCTATGGTACGACGTACGCTTTCCGGCTCAACGGTCGTGTAATCCGGCGGCGGTTGCTCGCCGCCGGGGCCGCCGACAATCTCGACGGCGTTCGCGCCGGAAGCGAGAAGCGAAAGCGACGCTGTAAAAAATACCTTTATTTTTAGTCCGTTTAACATCCCGACCTTCCTTTATTCCTGCTCTACAAATAGTTAGCACTGTCACAACGATTAAAGGTTAACGGCGGGGACGAGTCAAGGGGATTTATCCGAATATACCATAAGAAGTTGCCCCCGATATATCAATCTGTTATAATGAGGTCGAAGAAACTATTGTTAAACGAACCGGCTCGATTTCTATAGCGGAGGTACTGTGCCAACGGGCGACGTAACCAAAGGCGAGCTTCTATACGAAGGAAAAGCCAAGAAAATATACGAGACGAGCGACCCGACTTTGCTCTGGGCCGAGTTCAAGGACGACGCCACGGCCTTCGACGGCGACAAGAAGGGCACCATCGTGAACAAAGGCGTTTACAACGTCGCTTTGTCCGAAGCGATGTTCAAGCTTCTCGAGGCGAACGGTGTCCCCACCCATTACGTTGGTAAACTCTCCGACCGGGAGCTGCTCGTCCGGCGCCTCGAGATACATCCGGTCGAAATCGTGGTTCGCAACGTCTCCGCCGGAAGCATATGCAAAAGGTACGGGATAGAGAAGGGGATAGTCTTCGACGAGCCGATCCTCGAGTATTTCCTGAAGAACGACGACCTCCACGACCCGATGCTCAACCGGCAGCACGTAACGGCCCTCGGGTACGCGCCGGCCGACGCCCTCAGCGTTATGGAAAAATACGCGTTGGACGTTAATAATATACTGTCGAAATATATGCTCGCGCGCGGCGTCCGACTGGTGGACTTCAAGTTGGAGTTCGGGACCGCCGACGGGCAAGTGTACCTGGGCGACGAGATAACGCCCGACACGTGCCGCCTGTGGGACGCCGAAACCGGCGAGGTCTTCGACAAGGACCGGTTCCGCCACGACATGGGCGAGGTCGAGGACCACTACGCCGCGGTGGTTAAATTGCTTACCGAAGGGTAGGCCGTTAAAGGGGGAAAGAAAATGTTACTATTACTCGTGTCGTTGTTGATGCTTCCGCCGGCGATGTTGGCAGAACGCGAATTTTACCCGGCCGAGAACGTGGACGTTATTTCCCGGAGCGCGTCTATTCCCGGCAAGACATCCAGGGCCGTAGTACTCGTCCAGTCCGGCGGCGAAAATCCGGTCAAGTCTATGTCGGTCAAAATCTACGAGAACGAGGGCGACTATAAGATGATTAATATCGAGTACGCGGCCCTCTTCCATACGGGCGACTTCTACCTCGCGAAGCGCCGGGCCGACTACGACAGCTTCGAGCAGCTCTGGCTCGAGTTGAAGCGCAACCGGGCGCTTTTCCTGATAGACACGCCCGCCGGGACGACGGGGAAGGGGCCCGTATATCACATTTACCTGAAGGAAAGCAATACGGTAAACGACTTCAAGGTAATCGAGCCGGAGACGCTGGAGGACGAACGGTACCTGCGTATCGTGGGCGCCCTCGAAGCCTTCTGGAAGGAGCAACTGCAGCTACAATGACGGCTTTTAGATACTTATACGTTCTAACGCTGGCGGCGGGATTAGGATTAATCCCGACCGCGTCGTCGGCCGAAAGCGTCGTCGACATCCCCGAAGTTATTATGGACCTCGAGGACGTGCCGGAGGAAGCCGACTCGGGGGTTTTGGTCGTCATCGGCGGCGGGTTCTCGTCCTTCGTCGAGAAGCGGTGGTTCGCGTGGACCGACGGCACCGGCGGAGTTTATAGGCTTGAAGCGACCCTGGCGCCCGCCGGCGGAATCAACGCCCGTATCCGTTCGACGGACCCGGCGTCGTACGACGCGTTCGAAACCGAACTGCTGGAACTCGGGATACTGGACCTTACGAACCCGGAAATAGCCGGCACGGGCGCCCCGTACGTTACGGACCTGCCGACGTACGACGTATATTTCGAGACCGGCGCCGGGAGCAACAACTTTTCGGTCCGGAACCCGGCGGCCGCGGGGGACGAGTACTCGCGTATAATCGAAGCCATAATAGGCTATTTTAAGGGGGAGTAGCGAATAAACACCCATACTAAAGCGGCGAGGTTTATCCCCGCCGCCGTTCCGTCAGGCTGAAGCCTGACGTTAACGCTCCGCGAGTGATACTCCGGCGGCTGAAGCCGCCGGTTTCGTTTTAGGTTCGGCGTTCGCGGCTCCGCTGGTTAAGCACCGCCCGGTGAATCGGACGGTATCGTATTTTCGCCCGCGATTAACTTGACAAGTTCCGTTTGGCGACGTAGTATCGCCGTATTATGGGAATAGGAATTGTCGTATCTATTATAAAAATTGTATTGACGTCGGACATTACTGTGATAATCGGCGTTGTGGGGCTTTTCTATACGGTTATTTCGTTTATAGCAACGGTGCTAATAGGTTTAGCGTCTTGGATATATCAGATAATTACCGGACGTAAATTATTCGCGATACTAGCAAAGGTCGTGGATTTATCAGAAAAATCAAACGCTAATTTATCGACGGTTATAGATAAGCTGGATGAGCAAGGCGAATTAATAGAACAGTTAACCAAGAAATACGATTTATACGCGGACGGTCTCCTAACCGCCCCGGACCCGGTCCGCGACCCGTACGCCGAAGGATTGAAAGCCCTGAGCGAAACGCGCCTGGCCGACGCGCGGGACCATTTCCTCGCAGCCCTCGAGCATACTACGGACTACTCGGCCCGGGGCGCCATTCACCAGGCCCTAGGTAAGGCTTACCACTTCGCGGCGAAGTTCGAGGAAGGACGCCGGGAGTTCGAAAAAGCCCTCGAGTTGGCCGAGTATTCGAGCGACTTAGAGGGCCAAACCCGGGCCCTGAACGGCCTTGGAATCGTCGAGATGAACCTCGGTAATTACGAGAAAGCTCTCGGCTACAACGAGGAGGGGCTAAAGATCGCCAAGGAACTGCAGAACTACGCGGCTCTAGCCGCACACCTAGGTAACATAGGACTAGTGCTGGAGAACCGGGGCGACCTTAACGGTGCGTTGGAAGCTTACGACGAAGCGATAAAAATTACCGAGTTAATTGGACACCGTTACGATAAAGCATCGCAATTAAGCAAAACCGGTCGGGTTCTCCATCAACAGGGCGACCTCGCCGGGGCCCTGAAAGCTCATAGGGAAGCGCTTAAAATAAACAAGGAAAACGGTTATCGCCTCGGCGAAGCCGAAAGTTTAAGCGACCTCGGCATGGTACTTATGGACCAAGGCGACTACGACGAGGCGCTGAAATCTCACCGGGAAGCGTTAAATATACATAGGGAAATAGGCAACCGCTTGGGCAAAGCGAGGGACCTAAGCAACATCGGGTCGGTTTACAGCCGGAAAGGCGAATACGTGGAAGCGCTAAAGAACTTTAAGGAAGCGCTGGCGATATTCGAGGCGATAGGTGCCAGGTTCGAAGAAGAAAAGGCACGGGAGAATATCGAACTTGCTAAGTCTATGCTTGAAGGCGCCTCCGGCGGGTAAGGTAGCTAGGAGCCAACGTTAAATCAAGGAAGGAGGAATAGTGAAAAAAGGGAAACGTAGTCCGTTCAGACTCTATCTAGAAATAGTCGAACTAATAAAGCGTAGCAGTAAACAAGCGAAGATAATTGCTACTGTGAGTATTTCCGTAGCGGTGTTATTGTCTCTGATTACCCTCGGTCAAAGCTGTTACACTAGTAATAGAACGGCGACGGAAATCGAAGAACTAAGTACAAAACTAGACCTATACGTTGACGGCCTTCCGGAAGCGCCATCTGAGGTACGCGACCCGTACCTCGAGGGGTTAAAAGCCCTAGAAGAATGGCGTCTAGACGACGCGCGTGACCGGTTCGTCGAGGCTCTCGAACAAACCGACGACTACTCCGCCAGGGGTGCTATACACCAGGCGCTGGCTATGGTTTACCGCGGCCAAGGCAGATTCGAAGAATCTATAGAACAAGATATGAAAGCACTCAAATTGGCCGAGTACGCGGACGACCCTAACGGTCGGACCCGGGCTTTGAACGGCCTCGGCCTGGCCGAACAGAACCTCGGGAACTACGAGCAAGCCCTCGCTTACCACGAAAAGGGGCTAAAGATAGCCGAGGACCTGGGAGATGACGAGGCACTGGCCGTGCACCTCGGTAATAAAGGCACCGTCCTTATGTTCCAGGGTTACCTCGCGGATGCCATAGAAACTCATCGGGAAGCGTTAAAAATACATCGTAAATTAGGAGATCGCCTAAACGAAGCACAAGACCTCGGCAACGTCGGTTCAGTACTAATGTTCCAAGGGGACTTCGATGGGGCGCTAAAGGCCTACCGCGAAGCACTAAAAATCCATCAAGAATTGGGAGACCGTCCGGGCGAAGCCGCTGACTTCGGTAATATCGGGGTGATACTCGTGGAACAGGGCGAATTAGACGCGGCTTTGGAGCATTTCAATAAAGCTAAAGATATTTATGAATGTATGGGCAACCGGCTAGGCGAAGCTAACCAGCTATGTAACATCGGACTGGCGCTTATGGACCAGGGTGACCTCGACGGGGCTTTGGAACGTTTCAATAAAGCGAAAGATATACACGAAGAAACCGGCAACCGCTTGGGCGAAGCCCAGGACTTGGGTAATATCGGGTCGGTACTCTATCAACAGGGCGACCTCGACGGGGCTTTGGACCACTATAAGAAATCGGTTGAGATACACCACGAATTGGGGAGTAAACTAAACGAGGCGAAAGTTATAGGTAAAATCGGCTTAATGTACTTAGATATAGGCGAGCCGGCCGAAGCGCTTAAGCACTTCGAGGAAGCACTTGCGATATTCGAGGAGATAGGCGCCCAGTTGGATGCCGAAAAAGCTCGTAAAGTTATCGAACTCGCGAAGTCTATGCTCGACGAAGGCGGCGGGGGGTAAGGGGCTTTTCGGGATCGGCCGGTTTGTAGACGAGGTTCCGGAACTTTGTCCATAATAATAAAACCACGAAGCGGCGCGGGTGATACCCGCCGCCGTTATAAAGCGTGACGGCGGACGTAACGTCCGCCGCTTCTTATATATCAAATTAAATACTTTAAGGTGGCCGCACCTAAAGGTACGGCCCTACTCTTCGTACCCCACTATTGGTACCGCCGTCTCGGCGGCCCGGTCGATTTCGGAAAGGTTGAAAGCGAAATGGGGCGCCGACTGGGCAGCATCGAGGAGGGGTAATCGGGCCGACGCCCCTGGCAACGTATATAATAGCACTGTAAAAGACGTAGGGTAGCGTCATCACGTATCAAATTACGTTAAAAACTACGGGGCGAAAAATCGTTTTCGAAACCGTCCGTTTCAACGTACGACGCCAAATATTTATAGCTTCTAACGCCGACTAAAAGATCGGCCCGAAAATTAAGGCTGGCCCCTAGCAACGCAACATGGACCGAGCTTTAACTCGAACTCGGTCCCTACGCGAACGGCTTAATACGATATCGTTCGACGAAGCCAGCGGTATCCGGAGATAACGCGCTCCCGCTCGGTGCTCTACTCGGAAGCGGGTTTATTTTCCCTTCACATCGCGGCGTTTTGTGCTATTATTTCGCTTTCCGCAGACCGTTTTATCTGATACTTTAAGAACCACGTTATCGTACTTATGCGTCCTTTACATAAACCGGCGGAAGAGTGCGGCGTCTTCGGGATATTCGGGCACCCCGAAGCGGCCAAGCTCACCTACCTAGGTATATACGCGCTCCAGCACCGAGGCCAGGAGTCGGCCGGCATCGTCGCCAGCGACGGCAAGATGCTCCGGGGACACCGGGGGATGGGTCTGGTAACCGACGTCTTCGCCGAGCCGGAGATTGACCGGCTCGAGGGCCGGGCCGCCGTCGGCCACGTCCGCTACTCGACTATGGGCGACACCAGCCTGACCAACGCCCAGCCGATTAAAGTGGACTACCTCCACGGTTCGCTGGCCGTATGTCACAACGGGAACATCGTGAACGCGCTCCCGCTTCGGGAGGAACTGGAGGCCGCCGGTTCAATATTCACGTCCACGTCCGACTCGGAGATAGTCATCCACTTAATTGCCCAATCCGGCGTTCGCGATTTGAGCGAAGCGGTACCGGTAGCTCTGGGGCGATTGGAGGGGGCGTTCTCGATACTTTTCTTGGAGGAGAACAGGCTCATCGCCGCGCGAGACCCGAGGGGCTGGCGCCCGCTCTGTATGGGAGAGCTGGGCGGCGCCGTGGTTTTCGCGAGCGAGTCCTGCGCCCTTGACATAATAGGCGCGAAGTTCGTACGCGACGTGGAACCCGGAGAGGTTATCGAGGTGTCGGTCAAGGGCGTCAAGTCGTCGAAACCGTTCCCGCCGGAGGACCCGCGGATGTGCATCTTCGAATTCGTCTACTTCTCCCGGCCTGACAGCCGGATATTCGGCCGCGACGTACACCGCACGCGCAAAGCCCTCGGCATCGAGCTGGCCCGCGAAGAACCCCACGATATAGAAGCCGACTTCGTCATGCCGGTCCCGGACTCGACCCGGGATCGGCATGACAGGCTGAAATTAATCACATTTTTGAATTGTGACACAGCTACTTACTGCGAGAAACTTCATTTATTTTTTTAAAATTGATAGCATTCCTTAATTAT